>NZ_JBFAAE010000006.1:0-262316 GCF_040639575.1 Streptosporangium sp. NPDC023825
TGGACGTCCAGGTCCGCGGGGACACTCTTGTCGATCGTGATCAGGAACTTCTTGAACTCGGCGGCGCGGTGCTGGCGGTGCAGTTCACCGATGACAGTGCCGTCGGCGACGTTGAAGGCGGCGAACAGACTGGTGATCCCGTTGCGGACGTAGTCATGGGTGCGCCGCTCGGGCATGCCCGGCATCATCGGCAACACCGGCTGTGAACGGTCCAGGGCCTGGATCTGGGACTTCTCGTCCACGCACAACACCACGGCCCGCTCGGGCGGGTTGTGATACAGCCCCACGACATCGACGACCTTCTCCACGAACAGCGGATCGGTCGACAACTTGAAGGTGCCGGCCTGGTGGGGCTTGAGACCGAAGTCGCGCCAGATCCGCCCGATCGTGGACTTCGACAGGCCGCTGCGGGCGGCCATCGAGGTCCTCGACCAGTGGGTGGCGTTCTTCGGCACCTGCTCCAAGGTCGTCACCACCACCTGCTCGACCTGATCCAAGGTGACCGAGGGCGGACGGCCGGGGCGTTGTTCGTCCATCAGCCCCTCCAGCCGGAGCCGGACGAACCGCCGCCGCCATTTGGAGACCGTGTCACGGTGAATCCGCAGGGCGGCGGCGATCTCGATGTTGTCCAGACCATCCGCACACGCCAGCACGATCTTCGACCGCATCGCCAGGACTTGCGAGGACTTCGCACGCCGGGCCCAGCGTTCCAACGTGGCCCGCTCATCAGCGGAAAGCGTCACCGGAGTCTTGGGCCGTCCCATCCGCGCCATGCAGCCCATTCTAGACTTAGCAGACGAACTTTAGACGCAGGACACTAGCGGGCCGCGCGCCGCTCAGATCATCCGCCGCAGGGCGGTCTCCACGGCGTCGACGAGCGCGTCGCCCTCGGTGCCGGGGTGGCGGGCGAGGCCGAGTTCGACGTCCGGCAGAGCGGGCAACGCGGCCTCGTCGTGGCAGGCCATGGCCGGCTCGAGGTTGGCGGGCAGGAGCGCCGCGACTCCGAGCCCGGCCCGTAGCGCGGCGAGCACCCCGGCGAGGCTGTTGCTCTCGAACGCCACCCGCCAGCGCCGCCCCGTGCCCTCCATCGCTTCCAGCACCGACGTCCGCCAGGCGCACGCGTTCGAGAACAGCACCACCGGCAGCGGATCGGCGTCGACGGCGACTCCCTGCCCGACCGCCCAGACCAGCGGCAGGCGCACCGTCCAGCGCGGCGGCCAGGGAAGGTCCGGGACCTCGTCGAGCACGAGCTGGACACGGCCCGTGTCGTAGGCCTCCCGCATCTCCGCGCCGGAAAGGCTGAGCACCTCCAGCGTCGCGCCGGGGTGCAGCCGCGCGAGGTCGGCGAGTGCCTGGGAAAGGCGGGAGGCGGCGAGATCTTCGAGGAGTCCCACCCCGCAGTGCCCGGTGAGCGCGCGTCCTGTTTCGGCGAGTGCCTGTGCCGACAGCGCGAGAATGCGCTCGGCGTAGGGCAGCAGCTCCTCGCCCGCCCGGGTCGGCGAGACGCCGGACGGCGCCCGGTGCAGCAGCGGGCTGCCGACGGCCCTCTCGAGCTTGCGCAACTGCT
Organism: Streptosporangium sp. NPDC023825; assembly: GCF_040639575.1. NCBI lineage: Bacteria > Bacillati > Actinomycetota > Actinomycetes > Streptosporangiales > Streptosporangiaceae > Streptosporangium > Streptosporangium sp. NPDC023825. Next base: position 1,568 of record NZ_JBFAAE010000006.1, read on the forward strand.
GGCTGAGCGCGGGCTGGGTACGGCCGAGCGCCGCCGCCGCACGGCTGATGCTGCCCGCTCGCACGGCGGTGACGAACGACCGCAGCAGCGCGGTGTCGAGATCACGTGCCATAAGCGTTCATTATGCCTGGCCCAACGAATTGACGACTTCCTATGGCACCCCTGGTGACCTAGCGTCAAAACGGTGATCGGATTTCGACAGGTGCTCGCGGTGCCGGGGATGACGCCGCTGCTGGGCGTCTCGCTGCTCGCCCGTGCCGCGATCACGGCGGACGCGATGGCGTTGACGATGTACGTCGTCATCGCCCTCGGCATGAGCTACGCGGCGGCGGGAGGCGTGGTGGCGGCGCTCACCGCCGGGGTAGCGCTGGGCGGGCCGCTGCTGGGCCGGATGATCGACCGGCGGGGCCTGCGCACCGTGCTGCTGTCCACGATCGCGTCGCAGCTCGTGTTCTGGCTGACCGTGCCCGTGCTGCCGTACGTGATCCTGCTGGGCGCCTCCTTCGCCGCCGGCCTGCTGATGGTGCCGGTCCAGTCGGTCACCAGGCAGGCGATCGCCGCGATGACGGCGGCGGGGCAGCGGCGGGCGGCCTTCGCGCTGGAGGCGGTGGTGGGCGAGCTGTCGTACATCGTGGGACCGGCGGTGGTGATCCTGGGCGCGACGGCGGTGTCCCCCGGCGTGGTGGCATGGGGAGTGGGCGCCGCGATCGTCGCCGGCGGAGCGGGGATCGCCCTGCTCGACCCGCCGATGCGGGCCGGGGACGAGGCGGGCGGCGAGGCGGCGGGCCGGCCCCGGCGCCGGGAGTGGCTGGGAACGCGCATGGTCGCCGTCCTGACGATGGGCTTCGGCGTCGCGATGCTGCTCAGCGGCGTCGACCTGGCCATCGTCGCCACCCTCCGGGAGGCCGGTCAGGTCTCGTGGGCGGCCGTGGTCGTCGCCGTGTTCGGGGTGACGTCCGTCGTGGGCGGCCTGGTGTACGGAGCGCTGCCCCGGCCGATGCCCACCTGGCTGCTGCTCGGCCTGCTCGGGCTGGTGACGATTCCGGCCGGGCTCGCCCGTGACTGGCCCTGGCTGTGTGTGGCCGTCGTCGCCGCCGGGCTGCTCACCGCGCCGACCCTGTCCACGGTCTCCGACGCGGTGAGCCAGCTGGCGCCGGCCGGTGCGCGAGGTGAGGCGACCGGCCTGCAGTCCTCGGCGGCGAGCGCGGGGTTCGCGCTCGGCTCCCCGGTCGTGGGAGTGGCGATCGACGCGTCCGTGCCGGCGGGCGGCTTCGCGGCGGCCGGCCTGGCCGGCCTGCTCACCGCGCTGGCGGGATACCTGCTCTCGCGCCGGCCACCCGCCGCCGCGCCTCCGTCGTCCTCGTCGCAGGCACGCGAGCCCTGCGGCGCCGTCGCGCCGGTCCCGTGACGCCGGCCCGGTACGGCTGTGGGCGCTCCGCATACTTCCGCGCACTCCTGAACGCCTCCGCGCACTCCTGAACGCCTGCGTACTCCTGACACTCCTGAACGCCTCCGCGCGTTCCTGAACGACGACGCCGCGACCGCCGCCGACCGGCTGCCGGCTCGGCCCACGGCCCGCTTCCTCCGCGTTCCGGCCGCGCCCCTGTCGGAGCCGGTCAGACCAGCCCGCAGTAGCGGCACCGGCCCCGCCTGCGCAGGTGGTACGCCAGTGTCGCCAGGCCGAGGGCCACGGCCCAGATCGGCCAGTACGCCATCGGGCTGCTCAGCCAGGCGACCGGGTCGGTCCAGTCCGTGCCGCGCACCACCTGCGCGCCCGCCGACAGCAGGACGGCCGTGACCACCGAGGCGAGCGCGACCGGAAGGGCGGGCGGGACGCGCCTGCCCGCCAGTCCGATCACCCAGCGGGGCCAGATCTCACCCCAGCGGTGCACCAGCCCGAGCGTGAGCACACCGCCGGCCGCCGCGAACGTCGCCAGCCCCGCTCCCGCCCACACCAGGCCCGATTCGTGCAGCCGGCGCAGTCCCTCCTCCGGGAACAGCAGCGGGATGTTCAGCACCCACGCCCAGCGGACCACGGCGTAGAAGAGCGGGACGGCGAAGGCCGTGTAGGCCGCCCAGCGCCCCCATCCGGCCGCCGAGACGGGTGTCGTCCAGCCGGCGCTCCCGCGCGCGGAACGGCCGCAGCCGCCGCAGGAATCGCCGGTGCGCCGCTGGAAGGCCAGTGCCGCGCCCGCCCACAGCAGCCCTACGGCCAGGCAGATGATCAGGTTCAGCACCGGCCAGGGCAGCGCGACCTCGACGTAGTCGACGTCCGGCCAGCCGAACGGCAGCCCGGCCAGAACGATCGGGGCGTACCCGACCGCGATCATGATTCGGGCGTCGGGGACGAGGGCGACGAGCGTCACCGCGAGGGACCAGGCCATCGCGAGCACCGCGACGCGGGCCGGGCCGCGCAACCGTACCCGGGCCATGACCAGCGCGAGCGCCGCGCCCGCGAACCCGGCCGCCGCGATGACCGGCGCGGTTCCCGAGGCCGTCGCGCCGCCCAGCAACGACTCCGCCCTGGCGTCGGGGATGTCGCCCTCGCCGAAGGGGAAACCCGCGCCGCCCCGTGCCCAGTGAAGTCCGAGGCCGCCGTAGACCAGCGACCACGCGCTCGCCGCGTACGCCGCCCAGCGGGCCCATCGGGGGGTCGCCTTCCGGTCTTCCGTGGTCGTTCCGTCTGTGGTCGTTTCCATGGCTCAAGCGTCGGGCGACGCGCGGCGCCGCGCCCATCCGCCGTTCGGCGGATCTCGCCCGGCGGGAGTCGTGCCGCGTCTTCCTTTCGGGGGATCCGCCGCGGCCGGGTATCCCCGTAGGGTCGATCCATGGACAAGGTCGCCGCGTTCGTGGCACTCGCCACGATGATCACGGCGTTCGTGCCGCGCGTGCCGCCCGCGTGGCCCGCCGCGGCGGCCGGGGCGATCTCGATCGCGATCACCATCACGTATCCGCTGGCCGGACGGCACGGCGGCACCATCGCCTGGGCGCTGGCCGAGGTACCGCCCCTGCTCATGCTGACGCTCATGACCGCCAGGCGCGCGCCGGCCTCCCGGGCCGTCGCCTCGGCCGGGCTCGCGGGGGGCGCGGTCGCGCTGATGCTCGTGCGCACGCTCTGGCCCGGCGACGTCACGTTCACCGTCGTGGCCTGCGCGAGCTGGTCCCTCTTCGCGGTCGCGGCGGCGGGGACCGGCCTCTACCTGCGCATGCTGGACGGCGGCCGGCGCCGCGCGGTGGCCGAGGCCAGGCGGGCGCAGCGGCTCGCGCTCGCCCGCGACCTGCACGACTTCGTCGCCCACGACGTGAGCGGGATGCTCGTGCGGGCGCAGGCCGCCAGGATCGCGCCGGGGGCGGTCCCGCCGCAGGTGGCCGACGCGCTGCGGCGTATCGAGGAGGCGGGCCTGCGGGCCCTGGCCGCCATGGACCGGACCGTCCGGATGCTCCACGAAGCCGACGAGGCCGGACCGGACGCGGCGGGACCGCTGCCCGGGGTGGACGGCCTGGCGCGACTCGCCGCCGGCTACTCCCCTTCGGTGCGGGTGGACCTGTCGGTCGATCCCCGGCTGGGGCGGCGGCTCTCCCCGGAGACCTCCGCCACCGTCTACCGGGTCGCGACGGAGGCGCTCACCAACGTGCGCCGCCACGCCCCCGCGGCGACCTCCGTCGCGATCACCGTCACCCGGGTGGGAGAGTCGGTCCGCGTGCGCGTCGACGACGACGGCGGCGGCCACTCGGAAGCGGCCCGCCGTGGAGGCTTCGGCCTGGCCGGGCTCACCGAGCGGGTCGAGCTGCTCGGCGGCTCGCTGTCGGCCGGACCCGAGCCGGGCGGCTGGCGGGTCGAGGCGCTCGTGCCCGCACACCCGCCACGGCGGCTCCGGCACGCCGGAACAGGCGCGAGACGTCCGGCCGCCGGTCGAGGAGGGCGGACATGACCACCCGGATCCTGATCGCCGACGACCAGGAGGACGTGCGGATCGGCTTCCGGCTCATCCTCGGCTCCCAGCCCGACATGACCGTGGTGGGAGAGGCCGCCGACGGCCACAGCGCCGTCGGCCTGACCCGGTGTCTGCGGCCCGACGTGGTGCTCGCCGACATCCGCATGCCGAAGCTCGACGGGCTCGAGGCCACCCGGTTGCTGGCCGGGCAGACCCGGGTGATCGTCGTGACGACCTTCGACCTCGACGAGTACGTGCACACCGCGCTGCGCAACGGCGCCTGCGGCTTCCTGCTCAAGCGGTCGGGCCCCGCCCTGCTCGTCGAGGCCGTCCGGGCGGCCATGGCCGGTGACACGCTGATCAGCCCGCAGGTCACCGTCCGCCTGCTGGCCCACCTCCGGGCGCCTGCCGCGCCACCCGCGCTCGCCGAGCCGCTGACGGAGCGAGAGCTCGAGATCGCCCGTCTGGTCGCCCGCGGCCGTACCAACGCCGAGATCGCCACCGAGCTGTTCATCGGCTCCGGCACGGTGAAGACCCACGTCGCCAACGTCCAGCGCAAGCTCGCGGTGGCCAACCGGGTCGGCATCGCCGCCTGGGCGTGGAGCTCCGGCACCGTCACCGGCCCGTAGCGCACGCCGAACGCCCGGTCCCGACGGGCCGTGCCCGGCGAGCACCCCACGGGCGGCCACCGGCGACCCCGGCTCGAACCCGTCGAGACCAGGGGCCCGTCCACGGCCCCGGCCGGAGGGTGCGAAGCTGGTACGACCGGCGTCGCCGGGGGCGGCGCGCGGCCGATGGCCGGTTCTCTGTGGGAGGTAAGTCGTGTCGGACGAGTTCGACGTGGTGGTGGTGGGCGCGGGGCCCGCGGGCGAGAACGTCGCCGACCGCGCGGTCAGGGGAGGCCTGACCGCCGCGATCGTGGAGAGGGAACTGGCCGGCGGCGAGTGTTCCTACTGGGCGTGCATCCCCAGCAAGGCGCTGCTGCGCCCGGTGGAGCTGACCGCCGAGGTCGCCCGGGTGCCCGGCCTGACGCCTGGCCCCATCGACACCTCCGCCGTGCTCGCCCGGCGCGACGAGGCGGTGTCCCACTTCGACGACGGCGGCCAGGTCGAGTGGATCAGAAGCGTGCCCGCGGAGTTCGTCCGCGGGCACGGGCGGCTGGACGGCCCCGGGCGGGTCGTGGTGACCGCAAAGGACGGCTCGGTCCGCACGCTGACCGCCCGCCGGGCGGTCGTGCTGGCCACCGGCAGCGTCGCGGCCCTCCCGCCGGTCCCCGGCCTGGCGGAGGCGTCGCCGTGGACGAGCCACGAGGTGACGGCGGCGAAGAGCGTGCCCGGACGGCTGGTCGTGCTGGGCGGCGGCGTGGTGGGCTGCGAGATGGCCCAGGCCATGCACGGGCTCGGCGCCCGGGAGACGACCGTGCTGGCGCGCGGCGGGCTGCTCGGCAGGATGGAGCCGTTCGCCGGGGAGCTGGTGGCCGCCTCGTTCGCCGAGGCGGGCATCACGGTGCGCACGGGCGTCCGGGTGACGAGGGTCGAGCGGCCGGCGCCCGGCGGCCCGGTGACGGTCCACCTGTCCGAGGGCCCGCCGCTGGAGGCCGACGAGCTGCTGGTGGCCACCGGCAGGCATCCGGCGACCGGCGACGTCGGCCTGGAGACCGTCGGCCTGGAGGCCGGGAGCACGGTGGAGGTCGACGACAGCATGCGCGCCACCGGCGTCTCCGGCGGCTGGCTGTACGCGGTGGGCGACGTCAACGGCCGCGCCCTGCTCACCCACATGGGCAAGTACCAGGCGCGGGTGTGCGGCGACGTCATCGCGGCGCGCGCCAAGGGCGAGCCCGACGACCTGCCGGGCACGCGCGACATGGCGGACGCGTACGGAGCGCCGCAGGTGGTCTTCACCGACCCGCAGGTGTGCTCGGTCGGCCGGACCGAGGCGGAGGCCCGCGCCGAGGGGTTCGACGTCCGCGTGGTCGAGTACGACCTGGCCAGGGTGTCGGGAGCCTACCTGCAGGGCGACGGCTACCGGGGCAGGGCCAAGGCCGTCGTGGACGAGCGGCGCCGCGTCCTGCTCGGGGTGACCTTCGCCGGCCCCGCCGTGGGCGAGATGCTGCACTCCGCGACGATCGCCGTCGTCGGCGAGGTGCCCCTCGACCGGCTCTGGCACGCCGTGCCGTCCTTCCCCACGGTCAGCGAGATCTGGCTGCGGCTGCTGGAGGAGTACGGGCTCTGACCCGGCGTACCCGGACCCCGGACCGGCGTCCGGGCCGGGAGGCGACGCCCTCCCACGGCCCGGACCGCCGCCGCCGGAACCACCCGGCGGGTCACCCGCGCGCCGACGCCGTGGGCGTCGCGGGGGTCACCGCCCGGCCTTCTCCGCGTCCTTGGCCAGGGCGCGGCCGATCACCAGGCGCTGGACCTGGTTGGTGCCCTCGACGATCTGCAGGACCTTGGCCTCCCGCATGAGGCGCTCGACCGGGAAGTCCTCCACGTACCCGTAGCCGCCCAGGACCTGGACCGCGTCGGTGGTGACCTTCATGCACACGTCGGTGGCGAAGAGCTTCGCCATCGCGGCCCGCGTGCCGTACGGCCGGCCCGCGTCGCGCAGCCGGGCGGCGTCCAGGTAGAGGGCGCGGGCGGCGGCGATCTGGGTGGCCATGTCGGCGAGCATGAAGCCGACGCCCTGGAAGTCGATGATCCGCGAGCCGAACTGGCGGCGCTCGGCGGCGTACGCGGTGGCGGTCTCGAAGGCCGCCTGGGCCACGCCCACCGCGCAGGCGGCGATGCCGAGCCTGCCGCCGTCCAGGGCGGCCATCGCGATCCGGAAGCCCTCGCCCTCCGAGCCCAGCAGGGCCTCGGGCGGCAGCCGCACCCCGTCGAAGCGGACCTGGGCGGTCGGCGAGGCCTTCATCCCCATCTTCCGCTCGGGCGCGCCGAACGACAGCCCCTCCGTCCCGGCGGGCACGTGGAAACAGGAGACGCCGCGCGCGCCGTCGGCCGAGGTGCGGGCCATCAGCGTGTAGAAGTCGGCGGCGCCGCCGTGGGTGATCCAGGCCTTCACCCCGTCGACCGTGTAGCCGGTGGAGCCGGCGGAGCCGCCGTCCTCGGGAACCGCCCTGGTCGTCAGCGCGGCGGCGTCGGACCCCGACTGCGGCTCCGACAGGCAGTAGGCGCCCAGCAGCTCGCCGCCCAGCATCTCGGGCAGCAGCGCGGCGCGCTGCTCGGCGGTGCCGTAGGCGGCCACCGGGAAGCACGACAGCGTGTGGACCGACAGGCCGAGACCGACGGCCAGCCAGCCGGCCGCGAGCTCCTCGATCACCTGCAGGTAGACCTCGTACGGCTGCGCCGCCCCGCCGTGCTCCTCGGGGTAGGGCAGGCCGAGCAGCCCCGCGCGGCCGAGCGTGGTGAACACCTCCCGGGGGAAGCGCCCGGCGGACTCGTCGGCCGCGGCCCGGGGCGCGACCTCCTTGCCGATCAGGTCGCGGACCAGGTCCAGGAGGTCATGGGCGTCGCCGGTCGGCAGAACGCGCTCAACGGTCATCTGAGTCCTTCCAGCGTGGAGACCCGCCCCAGGGTTCGCGGGGAGGGGTCGCGCCCGCTTGCTCCGGGTCCCGGCGCGGAGTCCTGACCGCGAGGTCCTGGCGCGGACGGCGAGAGGGCGGCCGGGATCACCGGCCACCCCGATTCTGGCACCCGCCGCGCGATCTCGGCCACGCGACCGTGCCCCGTACCTAGTACGGGGCACGGGAGCGGCGCGCACGATCCGGCCCGCCACCGGGCGAACCGCGAGCGCACGCGGCCGTCCGGGAGCGGCTAGACGACCACCAGCTCGCGCGGGCGGTGGTTGACCCGCTCGCCGCCGTCGTCGGTGCAGACGAGGATGTCCTCGATGCGGGCGCCGTGGGCCCCCGGCAGGTAGATCCCCGGCTCGACGGAGAAGGCGAAGCCGGGCGCCAGCGGCTCGGTGTTGCCCGCGACGATGTAGGGCTCCTCGTGGGTCTCCAGGCCGATGCCGTGGCCGGTGCGGTGGATGAAGTAGTCGCCGTAGCCCTCGGCGGCGATCACGTCGCGCGCGGCGGCGTCGACCGCCTCGCACGTCACCCCTGGGGCCACGGCGTCGCAGGCGGCCTGCTGGGCCCGCCTGAGTACCTCGTAGTACTTCAGGAAGCCGGCCGGGGGCTCGCCGACGGCGTAGACGCGCGTGGAGTCGGAGCAGTAGCCGTCGGGCATCTGGCCCCCGATGTCGACCACGATCGGCTCGCGCTCCCGGACGACGCGGTCCGACAGCTCGTGGTGCGGGCTGGCGCCGTTGGGCCCGGAGCCGACGATGACGAAGTCGACGGTGGAGTGGCCGGCCGCGATGATCGCCTCGGCGATGTCCCTGCCGATCTCCCGCTCGGTCCTGCCGGCCCGCAGGAAACCGGGCACCTGGGCGTGGACGGCGTCGATCGCGGCGCCCGCCGCGCGCAGCGCCGCCACCTCGGCCGGGCTCTTGCGCATCCGCAGCCCGCGCAGGACGGTCCCGGCGAGCACCTGCTCCGCGCCGGGGATCGCGTCGCGCAGGCGCAGCGACTGCATCGCCCACATCCGGTCGGCGAGGCCGACCCTGCGGACCGCGCCCAGGCGTTTGCCCACGACCGCGTACGGGTCGTCGGTCTCGTCCCAGGGGACGAATTCGACGCCGAGCCGCGACGCCGGGGAGTGCTCGGCCGCGGGCAGCTCCAGGCGGGGCACCATCAGGAACGCCTCGCCCCTGACCGGAAGCACCAGGCAGGTGAGCCGTTCCAGCGGCAGCGCCTCGTAACCGGTCACGTAGCGAAGGTCGGGACCGGGGGTGAGCAGCAGCGCGTCGAGCCCGGCGGCGGCGGCCGCCTCGCGGGCGGCGGCCAGGCGGGTCACGGGATAGAGGTCAGAGGGCTCCGTCGTCACGGCGACCAATCTAATCCCGGGTGGAACGACGATGCATCCGGGCCCGTCCCGGAAACCGAAAGTCAGGGAAAGGAAGGCACGAAGGCGACTCCGCCACTACAATCTGTTGAAGTACGATCACATTTTGTTGGCAAAATATCCGTAAAGCCACACATTTCGAGAGCGAGCTACATGGTCGGCGTAGTGGGCGGCCACCAGCCACCCCTCCACCCACGAAACGACCAGGTGACCGGTTCGGCCCCGTCGACCGCCGTTGAGATGGTGCAGCGGTCGCGCGGTGAGCCGGACGGGCACATGGCCGTGGAGCGACAACTCCTCACCGCACGCCTGGCGCACGCGGAGCGCATGGGCGAGATGGGCTGGACCGAGTGGGATCTCCAGACCGGAGAGTCCACCTGGTCCGACCAGGCGTACACCATATTCGGCCGCGCCCCCGGCGACGGCCCGATCCACCTGCGCGACCTGCCCGGTCACGTCGAGGCGGCCGACCGGCCCGACCTCGACCGGCTGCTGTGGTCCGTCGTGCACCGGACCCAGGCCGGGGAGATCGAGTTCCGCATCCGCCGGCACGGGGAGCTCCGGCACCTGCGCGCCGCGTTCGACCCCGTCGTGAAAGGCGGGCAGCCCGCCGTGCACGGCGTCGTGCAGGACATCACCTGCCGCCGCCGCGCCGAACGGATCATGTCGGAGTCGCGCAGCACGCTGCTGCGGGTCCGCGAGCAGGCCGCGGAGGAGCACGACATGAGCGTGGCGCTGCGCGAGGCGATCATGCCGGGCCTCGGCGACACCATCGACCTGCCGCACGCGCGCATCGCGGTCCGCTACGTGGCGGCGGGGGTCAAGCCCGGCCTGGGCGGCGACTGGTACGACGCCGTCCCCCTGTCCGACGGCAGGGTGCTGCTCGCCATCGGCGACGTGTCCGGGCACGGGATGGCCGCGATCTCCCAGATGGCCCAGCTGCGCCACGCCCTGATCGGCCTCGCGATGACCGGCCACTCCCCCGACAGGCTGCTGGCCTGGCTCAACGACCTCGTGCTGCACCGGATGCCCGAGACGACGGCGACCGCGGTCGTCGGCCACCTCGACCCGGCCACGAGGACGTTCACCTGGGGGCAGGCGGGACACCCTGCGCCGATCCTGGTCCGCGAGGGCACGGCCACCCAGCTCGACCCGCCCGCCGGGGTGCTGCTGGGCGCCACTCCCGACGAGCCGTACGAGCTGGCCGGGGTCGAGCTGCGGGAGGGTGACCTCCTGCTGCTGTTCACCGACGGGCTGGTGGAGCGGCGCACCCGCGACATCGACGAGGGCCTGGCGCTGACCATGGAGGCCGCGGCCCTGCTGAGAGGCGATCTGGACGACGGGCTCGACCGGCTCATCGAGGTGATCGGCGGCCCCAATCCCGAGGACGACACCTGCGTCCTGGCGATCGGGGTGCTCGGCTGATCAACCTGATTGGTTAAATGGTCGCCATGCCCGGCCTGATGCTTCTCGACACCCCCTCGCTGTACTACCGCGCTTTCTACGGCATCCCCGAGTCGATGACCGCGCCCGACGGGATGCCCGTCAACGCGGTGCGCGGCGTCATCGACATGATCGCCATGCTGGTCCGGCGGCACTCCCCCGCCGAGCTCGTCGCCTGCATGGACGCCGACTGGCGCCCGGCCTTCCGGGTGGCGGCCATCCCGACGTACAAGACCCACCGGGTCGTCGAGGGCGGCGCCGAGGAGACCCCCGACACGCTCGCCCCGCAGGTGCCGGTGATCGAGCGGGTGCTCGACGCGGTGGGCATCGCCCGGGTCGGCGTGCCCGGCTACGAGGCCGACGACGTGATGGGCACGTTCACCGCACGCGCGAGCGGCCAGGTCGACATCGTCACCGGCGACCGGGACCTGTTCCAGCTCGTCGACGACTCCCGGCCGGTCCGGGTCCTCTACACCGCGCGGGGGGTCAAGAACCTCCAGCTGGTCGACGAGGCCGCCGTCGCCGAGAAGTACGGCGTCCCCGGCCGCTCCTACGCCGACTTCGCCACCCTGCGCGGCGACCCCAGCGACGGGCTGCCGGGCGTGCCGGGGGTGGGCGACAAGACCGCGGCGGCCCTGATCACCCGGTTCGGCTCGCTGGAGGCGCTGCTGCGCGCCGTCGACGGGGGTGAGGGAGCCGATGATCTCACCGCCGGGCAGCGCGCCAAGCTGTCGGCGGCCCGCGACTACCTGCGGGTGGCCCCAGGCGTGGTCCAGGTCGCCCGCGACGCGCCCCTTCCCGAGGTCGGCATCGCGCTTCCCGCCAAGCCCAGGGACCCGGAGGCCCTCGCCGCGCTGAGCGAGCGTTACGGCCTCTCCAGCCCGCTGGAGCGCCTGACCTCGGCACTCTGACCCCGCCCGCCCGGTCCCACCGTCCGCCCGGCCTGGTCTTACCGCCGTTCGACCGGCCTCCCCGTCTTCGTCCCCCGCGTTCCGGCCCTGACCTGGCTCCCGGCCGCGCCGGTCACCGTCGCCCCGGCCGGCCGGTGGGGCGGCCCGCCGCGAGCCGGTAGGTTGCTCCCTGTGCCTCACAAGAGCATCCGGGTGCCCGGAGAGTCCCATCCGCGGCTCGACGACGGTTTCGAGCGGATTCGTCGTGAGATGAAGCTGCCCGAGGGTTTCCCCCGGGCGGTGGTCGACGAGGCCGAGTGGGTCGCCGAGGTGCCCGCCCTGCCCCGGCTCGACCGGACCGATCTGCCGCTGATCACCATCGACCCCCCGGGGGCGATGGACCTCGACCAGGCCGTGCACCTGGAGGAGCGGCCGGGCGGCTACCGCGTCTGGTACGCCATCGCCGACGTCGGGGCGTTCGTCAGGCCCGGCGGCGCGATCGACGCCGAGGCGCGCACCCGCGGCGAGACGGTCTACATGCCCGACGGGCGCGTGCCGCTGCATCCGCCCGTCCTGTCCGAGGGCGCCGCGAGCCTGCTGCCCGGCGTGACGCGGCCCGCCGCGCTGTGGTGCGTCGACCTGGACGCCGAGGGCCTGATCGTGGGCGCGGACGTGACCAGGGCGCTGGTCCGCAGCCGCGAGCGGCTCGACTACGACTACGCGCAGGCCGCCGTCGACACCGGCACCGCCGACGGCACGCTGCGGCTGCTGGCCGAGATCGGCCGGCTCAGGCTCGCCCAGGAGCGGGCCCGGGGCGGCGTGACGCTCCCCACCCCCGACCAGGAGGTCGTCTCCGACGGTGACGGCTACCGGGTGGAGCTGCGCGCCCCCCTGGACGCCGAGGCGTGGAACGCGCAGATCTCGCTGCTGACCGGCATGGCCGCCGCCTCCATGATGCTGGACGCCGAGATCGGCCTGCTGCGGGTGCTGCCGCCCGCCCCGGCGGAGAGGATCGCCCAGGTGCGCCGGGTGGCCGCCGCTCTCGGCGTGCCCTGGCCCGAGGGCGCCGGGTACGGCGACGTCGTGCACTCCCTCGACCCGAAGATCCCCGAGCAGGCCGCGTTCCTGCAGGAGTCGACGGTGCTGCTGCGCGGCGCCGGATACGTCGCCTTCAACGGCGAGCCGCCCGCGCAGGCGGAGCACGCCGCCGTGGGCGCGCCGTACGCGCACGTGACCGCCCCGCTGCGCCGCCTCATCGACCGCTACGCCACGGAGATCTGCCTGGCCATCGCGGCGGGCGAGCCGGTGCCGCAGGACGTCCAGCGGGCCATGGGCGAGCTGCCGGAGATCATGCACGCCACCGGGCGGCGCGCGGGCGGCGTCGAGCGGGCGTGCGTGGACCTGGTGGAGGCCTTCGTCCTGCGCGAGCGGGTGGGCCAGACGTTCGAGGCCGTGGTGATCGACGTGGCCGAGGACCGGCCGTGGGGCCAGGTTCAGGTCACCGACCCGGCGGTGGTGGCCCGCTGCGACGGCGAGGGGCTCCCGCTGGGAGAGACCGTACGCGTGCGGCTGACGCGCGCCGACCCGACCACCCGCGAGGTCCGCTTCAGCCTGGCCTGAGCCCCCTCGCGGAGTCCTCTCGCAGAGTCCTGTCCGGCCCCGCCGCACCCGGCGAGGCCCGGCGGACCGCCCGGCCGGGACCGAAGGCGGCCCGGCCGGGGACCGGGACGCCGGGGACCGGGACTCAGGTGAGGGACGAGTAGGCCACCACCCCGCGCCGCAGGGAGTCCATCGCCTTGCCCGCGGTCTGCTTGACCTTGCTCCCCGCCGGGGCCGCGTCGGAGATCTGGCCGAGGAGGTCGAGCAGCTGCTTGGTCCAGCGGACGAAGTCTCCGGCGGCCAGCTCCGAACCGGCGACGCCGTCGCGGAGCACGGCGTCCAGGGTGTGGCCCTTGGCCCAGCGGAAGGCCGCCCAGGCGAACCCGAAGTCGGGCTCCCTGATGAACGACAGGCCGTGGTCGCCCTCGATCGACTCCAGCTCCCCCCACAGGCGGACCATGTCCGCCAGCGCCTTCTGGGCCGCTCCGGCGGGGATCCTGGGCTGGCGGGCGTCGTCGGCCTGCCGCGACTCGAAGACCAGTGACGACACGCACGCGGCCAGCTCGGCCGGGTCCAGGTCGTTCCACAGTCCCGCGCGCAGGCACTCGGCGGTCAGCAGGTCCAGCTCGGTGTAGAGCTGGGCCAGGCGGCGGCCCTCGGCGGTGACGCTCTCGCCGTCGAGGTAGCCGAGCTGGTCGAGCACCCCGCAGACCTTGTCGAAGGTGCGGGCGATGACGTGGGAGCGGCCCTCGACCCGGCGGCGCAGCCCCTCGGTCTCGCGGAGCAGCTTGTAGTAGCGCTCGGCCCAGCGGGCGTGGTCCTCGCGCTCGTCGCACCCGTGGCAGGGGTGCTGCCGGATCTCCCGGCGCAGGCGGATGATCTCGTCGTCCTCCGCGGCGTGGTCGCGCGCCCTGACGGGCTTGCCGAAGTCACGGTCGCCGATCTTGGCGTGCACGGAGGAGACCAGGTTGGCCCGCTCCTTGGGCGAGCGGGCGTTGAAGTTCTTCGGGATGCGCAGGTGCTCGACCGGCTCCACCGGGACGGGGAAGTCGGCCGGCGACAGCTTCTTGACCTGCTTGCCGATGGTCAGCACCAGCGGGGACGGGCCCTCGCCCCGGGAGTTGAGGCCGGGGTCCAGGACGACGGCGAGCCCCGCGCGGCGCCCGCCGGGAACCCTGATGATGTCGCCGGGCTTCAGCGCCTCCAGCGAGCGCAGCGCCTGCGTCCTGCGGGCCGCGCCGCGCTGGCGCGACAGCTCGGCCTCCCGGTCGGACAGGGCCCTGCGCATCGCGGCGTACTCCTCGAAGTCGCCCAGGTGGCAGGTCATCGCCTGGCGGTAGCCCCCCAGGGCCTCCTCGGCGCGGCGCACCTGCTTGGCGATGCCGACCACGGCCCGGTCGGCCTGGAACTGCGCGAACGAGGACTCCAGGAGGGTCCTGGCCCGCTCCCTGCCCACCTGGCCGACCAGGTTGACCGCCATGTTGTACGAGGGGCGGAAGCTGGAGCGCAGCGGGTAGGTGCGGGTGCTGGCCAGGCCGGCGACCTGGAGCGGGTCGGTGCCCGGCTGCCAGTGGACGACCGCGTGGCCCTCCACGTCGATGCCGCGGCGCCCGGCCCGCCCGGTGAGCTGGGTGTACTCGCCGGGCGTGAGGTCGGCGTGGGTCTCGCCGTTCCACTTGTCGAGTTTCTCGATCACCACCGAACGGGCGGGCATGTTGATGCCCAGCGCGAGGGTCTCGGTGGCGAACACGGCCTTGACCAGGCCCCGGGTGAACAGCTCCTCGACGACCTCCTTGAAGGCCGGCAGCATGCCCGCGTGGTGGGCGGCCAGGCCGCGCTCCAGGGCGTCTCGCCACTCCAGGTAGCCGAGCACGCCCAGGTCCTCGTCGGGCAGGTGCGCGGTGCGCTCGTCGACGATCTGCCGGATCTCGTGGCGCTCGGCGTCGGTGGTGAGCCGGATGCCGTCGTGCAGGCACTGCATGACGGCGGCGTCGCAGCCGGCCCTGGAGAAGATGAAGGTGATCGCGGGCAGCAGGGCGTCGGCGTCCAGGCGCTCGATGGCCGCGGCCCGGTCCGGCGGGCCGTTCCTGCGGGGCCGCGAGTAACCGCGGCGCCCCCTGCCGAACGCCTGGCGCTCCTCGTCCCTGGCGATGCGCAGGAGGTTGGGGTTGATCTGGGGGCGCCGGTCCTCGTCGCCGGTGACGAACAGGTCGTAGATGCGGCTGCCGACGAGCATGTGCTGCCAGAGCGGGACCGGGCGGTGCTCGTCGACGATGACGCTGGTGTCGCCGCGGACCTCGCCCATCCACTCGCCGAACTCCTCGGCGTTGCTGACCGTGGCCGACAGGGCGACCAGGCGCACCGACTCGGGCAGGTGGATGATCACTTCTTCCCAGACCGCGCCGCGGAACCGGTCGGCGAGGTAGTGGACCTCGTCCATGACGACGAAGCCGAGCCCCGCCAGGGTGGGGGACCCTGCGTAGAGCATGTTGCGCAGCACCTCGGTCGTCATGACGACGATCGGGGCCTCCCCGTTGACGCTGTTGTCACCGGTGAGCAGGCCCACCTTGTCGGTGCCGTACCGCTTGACGAGGTCGTTGTACTTCTGGTTGGACAGCGCCTTGATCGGGGTGGTGTAGAAGCACTTGCGGCCCTCCTGCAGGGCCACGTGCACCGCGAACTCGCCCACGACGGTCTTTCCCGAGCCGGTGGGGGCCGCCACGAGGACCCCGTCGCCCGCCTCCAGCGCCCGGCAGGCGTCGAGCTGGAACTCGTCCAGCTCGAAGTCGTACAGACCGCGGAACGAGGTCAGCGCCGGCCCGCTCTCGGCCTGGCTCTGACGGAAGGCAGCGTATCGTTCCGCTGGGGTCGTCATGCGTCCAGCCTACCGATATCGGGATTCCGGTCCGTCCCCCCTTTCCGCCGGGTTCCGGCCTGCCGGGCGGGCCCGGGCGGCGCCGGCGGACGCCGGGCGGCCCTAGACGAGGACCGCCAGCGCGCCGGGGACGATCTCACACGTCAGCGGGGTGGGACCGACCCGCTCGCCGTCGGCGTAGGCGATCACTCCCGGCGCCTCCAGGGTCACCCGGCGGGCGCGGCGCATGGTGACGGCGGGGTGGGCGCCGTGGGAGCCCCGGTAGACGCGGGGGAAGGTGCGCAGGAACTCCCCCTTGGGGATGGCGCCGAGGATCGTCACGTCCAGCAGGCCGTCGTCGGGGACGGCGCCGGGGCACACGCGCATGCCGGCGCCGTAGGAGGAGGTGTTGCCGACCGCGACCAGCATCGCCTCACGCTCGACGACCTCGCCGTCCAGGTCGATCCTGAACGGGATGGGCCGGAAGGAGCGCAGCTCCTCGGCGAGGGCGACCAGGTATCTGGCCATGCCGGGCGGCCAGGCCATCGTGTTGGCCCGCTCGTTGACCCGGGAGTCGAAGCCGCAGGCCAGCACTCCGGCGAACCACTCGTCCTCGCCCACCTTCGCGGCGTCGACCGTGCGCACCCGCCCGCGCAGCACGGCGTCGGCGGCGGCCAGCGGGGCCTTCAGGGGGATGCCGAGCGCGGCGGCGATGTCGTTGCCCGTGCCCACCGGGATGACGCCCAGCGGCACGCCGCTGCCCGCGACCGCCTGGACCGCGAGGTGGACCAGGCCGTCGCCGCCGAAGGCCACCAGTGCCTCCGGCTGCTCGGCCACGGCCGTACAGGCGCGTTCCAGGGCGTCGGAGGCGGAGTCTCCGAGGATCACCGAGACCTCGCGCCCGCCCTGCCTCAGGCGGTCGAGCACCGGGGAGAGCAGTCCCCGTGAACGGCCGCCGCGGGCGGCGGGGTTGACGAGGACTGCGATCTCTGCGGGCACAGACCGGAACTTATCCCCTATTTGCCGGGATCGGTGTCGGTCGTTCTCGAATCGATAGGAGCCGGGTCGCCGACGGGGGCCACGTCGCCCAGGGGCGAGGCGTCGTCGTCGAGCGAGGAGGCCTCGTCGTCGGACAGGTGGGAGAAGTCCTCACCCTTGGGCTGTCTCTTGTCACGCAGGTACATGACCCCTTCGGCCAGCGCGAACAGCACCACCATCGGGACGGCCAGGGCGATCATCGAGAACGGGTCGGTACTCGGCGTGGCCAGGGCGGCGAAGAGGAACATGATGAAGATCACCATGCGGCGGTGCTTGGCCACGGTGGCGTGCGACAGGACACCGATGACGTTCAGGAACACCATCAGCAGCGGCAGCTCGAAGGAGACGCCGAAGATGATGATCATGACCAGCGCGTAGCTGAGGTACTCGTCCATCTCCAGCAGCGGCACCGCGTTGTTCGGCGCGAAGCCGAGCAGGAGCGCCAGGCCGGTGTCCATGATGAAGTAGGCCAGCGCCGCACCCGCCAGGAACAGCGGGATCGCCAGGGCGAGGAACGAGATCGAGTAGCGCTTCTCGTTGCTGTAGAGGCCCGGGGTCACGAAACCCCAGATCTGGTACAGCCACACCGGCGAGGAGACCACCATCGCGAACATCGCCGCGACCTTCAGGTTGACCAGGAACGCGTCGAAGACACCGCGGATGGCGAACGTGCACTCGCCCTTCCGCAGGATCTGCGAGACGGGCAGCTGGCAGTAGGGCTCGGTGATGAAGTTCCAGATCGGCTGGAAGAAGATGAACCCTACGATGATCCCCGCGACCATCGCCAGAAGGACGATGACCAGCCGGTTGCGCAGCTCGCGCAGGTGCTCCATGAGCGGCATGCGGCCGTCGGCCGAGTCGGCGGGCGGTGGTGCCGCCCCGTTCCGGCCAGATTTAGGCCACTTCAGCAGCGCCATTCGCGAATCCTGGGGTGACGAGTCGGATGATCGGGGTAGATCTTCAGGCTACCGCCGATCACTGCGACTTGGGCGCTCCGGCCTGGGCGCGCAGCCGGGCGGCCTGCTCCTCAAGCTGGCGGGCCTGCTCCTCGGCGCTCGGCGCGGGGGCCGGGGCCTGGGTCGCGGCCGGGATCGGCTGCGGTGCCGGGGCCGGGGGCTGGGGCTGCGCCTGGACGACCGTGGCGGTCGTGGTCTGCGGCTCGTCCTCGTCGCGGAGCTTGGCGGTCTCCGACTTGAAGATGCGCAGCGACCGGCCGAGCCCGCGGGCGGCTTCCGGCAGCTTCTTGGCGCCGAAGAGCAGCACCAGGATCAGGCCGATGATGATCAGCTCAGTGGGTCCGAGGTTGGGCATTACACATCCTTACGCCGGGCGACGTGCGGTCTCTGGTCCCGATCGTACGCTCCCTCGGGGACAGACTCATCCCTTTGTCCCCGTACAGCTGCCGTACGCTCGCCGAACAGGACGCGAACGGGTTCCAGTCTCCCCTGCGTGCGGTCGACCTCGCGGCCCAGCTCGGCGGCCGCGCGCAGCACGCGGACGGCGAGGAAGGCCAGGACGGCGAGCCCGGCGAAGGTCAGCGATACCGCGGCGATGATCCAGCTCATGTCGGGAGGCTCCGGCTCCGTACGTCGGCGAACACGTCAGGAAACCGACTCGTAACGATTCAGCGCGGCGGTGGCCGCGGCCCGGACGCTCGCGTCCAGCGAGGCGGGCGAGACCACCCTGCCGGTGTCGCCCAGGCGCAGCGCCAGGCGTACCAGCCAGCCCTGGTCCCTGGCCCGCAGGGCCACCCGGACGCGGCCCTCGCCGAGCTCGGTGACCCGCTCGCACGGGTAGTACTCGGCGACCCAGCGGCCCGCGGCGGTCAGCTCCAGCTCCACCAGCTCGTCGGTCGGCGAGGGCCGGAACACCCCGGGCGTCACCTCGTCGGCCACGGCGTCCTCCGGCGGGTCGGCGGGCACGTCGAGCACGTCGACGGAGAGCATCCGGTCCAGCCGGAACAGCCGGACCGCCTCGGCCCGGTAGCACCAGCCCGACAGGTAGGGGCGGCCGTCCACGACGACCAGGCGCATCGGGTCGACCTCGCGCGGGGTGATCTCGTCGCGTCCCGGCACGTAGTAGCGCAGCGACAGCCGCCTGCCGCTGCGCAGCGCCTCGTTGACGACGGGCAGCGCGTCGGGCGCGGCGTCGACCTCCACCGCGACCTGGCTGCTGACCGCCGCGGCGCCCTCGCCCGAGGCCTGCTCGAACTTGGCGATGACCCGGGCCAGCGCGTCGCGCTCCCCGAACTCCGGCATCTCGGCGAGCAGGCGCAGCGCGACCAGCAGGGCGCTGGCCTCGTCCACGCCCAGCCGCAGCGGGCGGGCGATGGTCTCGGCGTTGTCGATGACGATCTCGCCGCCGTCCCACGACACGTCGATCAGGTCGCCGGGGGTGTGGCCGGGCAGCCCGCACATCCACACCAGCTGCAGGTCGTCGATGAGCTGCTTCTCGCTCAGCCCGAAGATCTTCGCGACCTCGGGAACCTGGGCCCCGGGGTGCGACATGAGGTAGGGCACCAGTGCCAGCAGCCTGGGCAGGCGATCGGCCGTGCTCACGCGAGTGCTCCCTTCAGGCGGCAGATGACCGCGTCGCGGGCGTCCGGCGGGCCGACCACCTCGGCGTCGTCGGCGAAGCCCACGATCCATCCGGCCAGCCGGCCGGCGTCGGTGAAGTCGACGTCCAGCTCGTCCCAGCCGTCGCCGGCGGGCCGCACCTCCTTCGCCACCTGGCGCAGCCCCTGGCAGGTGTCCCGCCTGACCCGGATGAGGGCGGTGCGCTCGCGGACGGCGGCGTCGCTGAAGCCGACCATGGACTTGATGTCGACGCCCTCGGGCACCACCACGGCGCCGGGGCGGCCGACGGTGGTGACCGTGCCGCTGATCCGGCTGAGCCGGAAGACCCTCGGCGCGTCCCGGTCGCGGTCGTGGCCGACCATGTACCAGCGGCCCCGGCGGCTGACGACGCCCCACGGCTCCACCGTGCGGGTCAGCACGTTCTGGCTGGCCGCCGCCCGGTAGGCGAACCGGACCGCGCGCCGGTCGCGCACGGCCTCCCACAGGGCGGGGAAGGACGGGTCCTGGGTGTCGACGCGCAGCTCCAGGGCCCCGCCGAGCACCCCGTGGGCCTCGTCGGTCTGCACGCCCCCGGCGCGCAGCTTCAGCAGCGCCCCGCTGGCCGCCTCGGCCAGGCTGGCCCGCTGCCACACCTGGGCCGCCAGGCCCACCACGGCGGCCTCGTCGGGCTCCAGGGTGATCTCCGGCAGCTCGTACGCCGACCGGACGATCCGGTAGCCCGGATCCTCCTCCCACGGGTCCTTGTGGACCTCGATCGGGATGCCGATCTCCCGCAGCTCGTTCTTGTCCCGCTCGAACATCCGCTGGAAGGCCTCGTCGTTGTCGGCGTCGTAGCCCGGCACCGCCTGGCGGATGTGCTCGGCACTGAGCGGCCGCCGCGTGGCCAGCAGGCAGATCACGAGATTGAGCAGCCGCTCGGTCTTCCGGCGCGACATCCGGCCTCCTCCCTATTCGAGTGACGCTACCCTTCCCCCGTGATCAGATGGCGCAGGGGCGAGGTCGTACGGGTCCGGCGCGAGTGGCCGGGGGCGGTGGAACTCGACGTGACCACCGAGGACGGTGAGGCGCGCGCGCTCGCCTACCCGGCCCTGGTGGGACGCCCGGAGCCCGGTGACGTGGTGCTGCTCAACACGACCGCGCTCGCGATGGGTCTCGGTACGGGAGGCTACGCCATGGTGGTGGCTGTTCCCGACCGTTTACCGCAAGATCCTCAAGGCCCCGGACATCTGGTGAAGGCACGCTACACCCCGTTGCAGGCCACCGTCCTCGGCGCGGACGAGCAGGACTCGCCCTTCCACGAGGTCCTGCGCGACGCCGACTCCGTGGACGGCATGCCGGTGATCGTCGCTGACCTGCACTCGGCCCTGCCCGCGATCCTCTGCGGCCTGTACGGCGCCAACCCGCCCGGGTCCGGGAAATCCGCGGGCGGACCTGAGGGCCGGGAGCGCGGAAAGCCCGTCAGGGTCGCCTACGTGATGCTCGACGGGGGCGCGCTGCCCGCCTGGTTCTCCATGTCGTGCGCGCGGCTGCGGGAGACCGGCTGGCTGTGCGGGGTCGTCACGGCGGGCCAGGCCTTCGGCGGCGACGTGGAGGCGGTGACCCCGCACACCGGCCTGCTGGCGGCCAGGCACGTCCTGGAGGCCGACGTCGCGATCGTCACCCAGGGGCCGGGCAACCTGGGCAGCGGCACCCGCTGGGGGTTCTCCGGCGTCTCTGCCGGCGAGGCGGTCAACGCGGCCGCCGTCCTGGGGGGCCGCCCGGTCGCGGCGCTGCGGGTCAGCGAGGGCGACCTGCGCGAGCGCCACATCGGGGTCTCCCACCACTCGCTGACCGCCTACGGCCGGGTGGCGCTCGCCCCGGCCCAGGTCGCCGTGCCCGTGCTGCCCGGCGACTTCGGCAGGCGGGTGGCCGAGCAGTCGCGCCCGCTCGCCGCGCGGCACGAGCTGGTCGAGGTGCCGGTGGACGGGCTGCACGAGGCGCTGCGGGGCTCTCCGGTGCGGCTGTCGACGATGGGCCGGGGCCTGGAGGAGGACCTGGCCTACTTCCTGGCCTCGGCCGCGGCCGGGCGCCACGCGGCCTCGCTGCTGTCGTAGAACTTCTTGAAGGTGAAGGCCTCGGGCGTGGGGCCCTCGGCCTTCAGCCGCTCCAGGCGCTCCATCCCCTCGGCGAGCGTCGGCTCGTGCCCCTCGGGGATCCACCACATCACCGAGTACGGCTCCGCGACGCGCAGGAACCACTCCCTGCGCCGCTGCAGGAACGCCAGGTGGCCGCTGCGGTAGACGTAGTCCCACAGCGCGTCGCGTGACCTCCACACGGAGAAGTTGATCAGCAGGTGGTCTCCGTACTCGTGCTCGACCACGTCCTCGGGGCCGTCTCCCCCCTTGAGCCGCCACACGAAGCCGGGATCGGCCTCGGCCAGCCGGTTGAGGGGGTCGAGGCCCGCCATGAAGGAGGCCAGTTCCGGGGAGTCCTTGGGCGCGCGCATGTGGGCGATGTTCAGCTGGGCCAGATGCATGGACACAGCAGATCACCCCCGATCCTTCTATGTCAATCTTCATTATTTTTAGAAAAGGCGACGCAGCACTCCCCGGGGCGCGGGTCCAGGCTGGCCGTCGAGGCGTCCTGGCCGAGCGCGTCGAGCAGCCCGCGGCACAGCTCCAGGTTCACCGAGCAGACCAGCAGCGGGTGCTCCTCGGCCGGCACGTGGAACGGGCAGTTGCGCAGCCGCACCCGGCCGTCCTCCTCGTACGGCTCGTATCCGCGCCGCCGCAGCACCCCGGCGAGATCCTCGCCCTTCCCCGCGGACCGGGCTCCCGCGCGCCGGGCGGCCTGCTCGGCCCGCTCGTCCCCGCCGAGCAGCTCGACCGCCTCGGCCAGCACCAGGGCGAGGGTGCGGTAGTCCCTGGCCGGCACGCTGACCTGCCACTCCCCCGGCGCCCTGCGGTAGACCTTGGCCGGCCTGCCGCTGCCGGGTCCCGTCCGCTCCGTCAGCCGCCGGAACCCCGCCTCGAGCAGGCCCGCCTCGACGAGCCGGTCGAGGTGGAAGGCGGCCAGGGTCCGCTGGACCCCCACCGCCTCGGCCGCCTCGTTGCGCCCCACGTCCTGGCCCCGGGAGGCCACGTAGTCGTAGACGGCCCGGCGCACCGGGTCGTGAAGTACCGCCACCGTGTCAAGGTCGTCGCCGCTCACAGCCCGGATTGTAGGCCGCGGTCCCCGGAGGCCTGCCCCCGCCCGCCCCCGCCCGCCCCCGCCCGCAGGGGCCCGTACGGGGCCCTGCGGGCCGTTCGGCCCGTGCGCGGGACCCGGGCGGCACGATCCCGCGGGGGCCGGGCGTCCGGCCCGGGAAAGCACGGAGCCCGGCCGTGCGCGCACGGCCGGGCTCCGGGACGAGGCGGGTCGCCCCGGCGACGGCCCGGCGGGCCTCACCGGGGACGGAACGCCGGGTCGGTGGGTGGGATCAGTAGGCGCCCAGCACGTCGACCAGGAAGACGAGGGTGTCGGTGCCCTTGATCTTCTCGCCGCTGCCCGCCTTGCCGTAACCGAGGTCCGGCGGGACGCTCAGCAGGACCCGGCTGCCGACCGGGACGCCGACCAGACCCTGGTCCCAGCCCTTGATGACCTTGCCGGTGCCGATCGGGAACATGATCGGCTGGGCGCCGCGGGACCAGCTGCTGTCGAACTCGACGTCCGATCCCCAGATCTTCCCGGCGTACTGCACCAGGATCGACTGGCCGGTCTTGACCTCGGGACCGGTGCCCTTGATCACGGTCTTGGCGACGAGCTCCTTGGGAGCCTTCTTCTTGGTCTTGGTGGTGAGCTTCGGCGCGGCGTCGCCACCGGGGTTCTCCACCTTGATCCCGTCGACGCCGGGATCGGTCGCGGTGCCCTGGGCGGCCTTGGCCTGGGGGACGCCCACCACGTCGACCACGAAGACCTGCGACTGGCCCGGAGGGGCCTGCGCCTGCTGCTCGGCGGGGAGCGCGTCCTTGGCGACGACCGACATGAACCTGCCGCCGCCCTTGGTCTCGGCGAAGCCCTTGCGGAGGATCTCCGGGACCTGCTCGTTGAGCGTGATGACCTGCGGCCCGCCCTCGTCGTAGGTCGAACCGGCGATCTTGTTCTCCTTGCCGTCCCAGGTGAAGACGGTGAAGTTGGCGATCACGCTGGTGCCGAGCTTGGCGGCTTCGCCGGTGGTGCCGGGGGTGAGCACCTTGAAGGAGGAGGTCTCGACGACCTTGGACGGGAAGGCGACGGTCGGCTTGGCACCGGCCTGCCCTGTCACCTGCAGCTCGGTGACCCCGCTGCTGCTGGCGGGACTGGAGGCGCCGGTGGCCACGCCTCCGCCGGAGCCACATGCTGCGGCGAACATCAGAGGCACTGCGGCCAGTACGGCCATGCTGCGGCGGCGCATAGGTATCCCTCAAGCAGACGTCAGGTTCGGCCACACTACCCGTCCCGGCGTACGGAGGAGGTAAGGCCGGGACGAGCTTGCCGAAGTATGACCGTCACATTCCGGCGATGAGCTTGTCCACCCTCTCGTCGACGCTGCGGAAGGGGTCCTTGCACAGCACGGTGCGCTGCGCCTGGTCGTTGAGCTTCAGGTGCACCCAGTCGACGGTGAAGTCGCGCCGCTTCTCCTGCGCCTTGCGGATGAACTCACCGCGCAGCCGGGCCCGGGTGGTCTGCGGCGGCACCGACTTGGCCTCGAAGATCTTCAGGTCGGAGGCCACCCGCTCGACCGCGCCGCGCTTCTGCAGCAGGTAGAACAGGCCACGGCGGCGGTGCACGTCGTGGTAGGCGAGGTCGAGCTGGGCGACCCTGGGGCTCGACAGCGGCAGGTCGTACTTCTTGCGGTAGCGCTCGATCAGCTGGTACTTGGTCACCCAGTCGATCTCGCGGGCGACCTTGTCGAGGTTGCCCGTCTCGACCGCGTTGAGGGTGCGCTCCCACAGTTCCAGCACCCGGTGGCTGATCTCGTCGCCACCGCGGCGGTCGACGAAGTCGCGGGCCTTGGAGAGGTATTCCTCCTGGATCTCCAGCGAGGACGCCTCGCGGCCGTTGGCCAGCCGGACCCGCCGCCGCCCGGTCATGTCGTGGGAGACCTCGCGGATGGCCCGTATCGGGTTCTCCAGGGACAGGTCGCGCATCACGGTGCCCGCCTCGATCATGCGGAGCACCAGGTCGGTCGCGCCGACCTTGAGCAGCATGGTCGTCTCGCTCATGTTGGAGTCGCCGACGATGACGTGCAGGCGGCGGAACCGCTCGGCGTCGGCGTGCGGCTCGTCGCGGGTGTTGATGATCGGGCGCGACCGGGTGGTGGCGCTGGAGACGCCCTCCCAGATGTGCTCGGCCCGCTGGGAGACGCAGTAGACGGCTCCCCGCGGGGTCTGCAGCACCTTGCCCGCCCCGCAGATGATCTGCCGGGTGACCAGGAACGGGATCAGCACGTCGGCCAGGCGGCCGAACTCGCCGTGCCGGCCGACCAGGTAGTTCTCGTGGCAGCCGTAGGAGTTGCCCGCGGAGTCGGTGTTGTTCTTGAACAGGTAGATGTCGCCGGCGATGCCCTCCTCGCGGAGACGCTTCTCGGCGTCGACGAGGAGGCCCTCCAGGATGCGCTCGCCCGCCTTGTCGTGGGTGACGAGCTCCACGACGTTGTCACACTCGGGGGTGGCGTACTCGGGGTGGCTGCCCACGTCGAGATACAGGCGTGCCCCGTTGCGCAGGAAGACGTTGCTCGATCGGCCCCAGGAGACGACACGGCGGAATAGATAACGCGCTACCTCGTCGGGTGACAGCCGCCGCTGCCCCCTGAACGTGCAGGTGACGCCGTACTCGTTCTCAAGCCCGAAGATGCGACGATCCATTGCCTCACACTATTCGCCGAACCCCTCTCGCGGGAGGGATCATGGGGTTTTCGGTCGTACGGCTTATGCCCCGGGCTGTGAGCGGCTAAGCACGGACGCGGGCGGACAGGGGCGGACACGGCCCGTGCCCGGCTCCCGCCGGGCACGGGGTGGCGCGGAGGAGCCGGGACCGGCGGCCCCGATCAGCCCCCGCCCTGCCAGAAGATCTCGACAACCTTGGTGATCCTGCCGTTCTCGGTGGTGATCAGGGCCGGCCGGTGGAGACCCTCGACCCCGGTCAGGGAGGCGGCCTCCCTGACGTTGTCGATCAGCGTCCGGCGGGAGCAGCTCTCGGTGCCGAGGTTGGTGGCCTTGTCGTAGGTCTGTGTCGTGCCGTCGCAGCCGCTGTCGGCGAGGAACCGCACGTCCTCGGCGATGGGCGCCAAATAGCGGACCACGTCGCCTTCCTCGGGACCGTCGAAGTGGCCGTCCTCGCCGTCGCGCTGGACGAAGCGGATCGGCCGGTACTCGGCCACCCCGTTGTCGTCCACGTCGGTGAGCCAGCCCCGCAGGACGCCCTCGAAGGGCGGCGGCCGCCCCTTGCTCCAGTCGTGCTCGGGAGCGGCCTGGAACTCGGTACCGAAGAGCTCGGGGGTGGCCGCGGGCCCGGAGGCCGGGGTGGGCTCCGCCGCGGGGTCCGGCGCGCCCGTCGAAGCGGACGCGGAGGGGACGGACGCGGAGGGGACGGACGCGGAGGAGGCCGCGGCGGGGGGAGGCGCGGAGGCGGTCCTGGAGGCGGTCTCAGGGGCGCAGCCGGACGCCAGCGCCACCGCCGCGAGCAGGGCGAGCACCGCACCGGGTCGTCGCGGGGCGGCGAGGGCGGCACCGGGTCGTCGCGGGGCGGCGGGGGCGGTCAAGGCGGGAACGAGCCTGGTCCAGGCCCGGGAGGTGCTGTTCTTCACGCAGACTGTGACCGCCGCGGGACGGGATCGGTTGCCCGAAGACGATGTGATCCAGGACACAACCGAGCGCCGCTCCCTGGCGGGGGCGGCGCTCGGTGTCGCCGGTGGAAGCGGTCAGCCGCTGGATCCGGTGTCGATGTCGCCGTCGGGCGCGGTCGGCGGGGCGCCGGGCGTCTCGGGCGCGGAGAGGGGGTTCTCGTCCCTGGCCGCCTGGGCGGCCGACTCGGCGGCGGGGGCCCCGTCGGCCAGCAGTCGCTCCAGCCTGGGGCCGTTGAGCCGCAGGAACTTGCGGTGCGGCCGGTTGCGGTCGAGCACCGCCACCTCCAGCTGGCTCGCCGGGAAGCGCTCGCCTCCCGGCTCGGTCAGCGCGAACAGCGCCGCCTCCAGCGCCTCGGCCAGCGACAGGCCGTCGCGGTAGCGCTCCTTGAGACGGCCCGCGACCGCCTCGGCCTGGCCGCCCAT
Source organism: Streptosporangium sp. NPDC023825 (assembly GCF_040639575.1). Taxonomy (NCBI): domain Bacteria; kingdom Bacillati; phylum Actinomycetota; class Actinomycetes; order Streptosporangiales; family Streptosporangiaceae; genus Streptosporangium; species Streptosporangium sp. NPDC023825. Next base: position 28,116 of record NZ_JBFAAE010000006.1, read on the forward strand.
GGCCACCAGACCCGCCTCGTCGAAGACCGAGCCGTCGAAGGTCAGCCGGTAGATGTGGTCCTCGTCGGAGGAGTCGCCGACCTCGGCGACCACGATCTCCACCTCGAACGGCTTCAGCGACTCGGTGAAGATCTGGCCGAGGTTCTGCGCGTAGAGGTTGGCCAGGCCCCGGGCGGTGACGTCGTCGCGGGCGTAGGTGTAGCCGTTGATGTCGGCGTATCGGATGCCGCCGAGGCGCAGGGCCTCGAACTCGTTGTAGCGGCCGACCGCGGCGAACCCGATCTTGTCGTAGATCTCGCTGATCTTGTGCAGGGCACGGGACGGGTTGGGCGCGACGAACAGGATGCCGTCCTCGTACTGCAGGACGACGACGCTACGGCCCCGCGCGATCCCCTTGCGCGCGTAGTCCGCCTTGTCCCGCATCTGCTGCTCGGGCGAGACATATCCAAAAGGCATGGACACCTGGGGTGATCCTCTCGTGTTAGCGCAGCGGGGCGGCGGGGCCGTCGGGGCGGTCCGCCCGGGATTCGACCACGACCCGGACGAGCTCTCCGACCTCCTCGTCGGGAAGCCTGTGGTATCCGTCGGCGGTGATCACCGCGACGACGGGCCAGATCCTGCGGATCACGTCCGGGCCGCCGGTCGCCGAGTCGTCGTCGGCCGCGTCGTAGAGGGCCTGGATCAGCGTCAGCACGGTGTCCTCGGGTGAGGCGCCCTCGCGGTAGAGCTTCTTCAGAGAGCCCCGCGCGAAGATCGAGCCGGATCCGATCGCGTGGTGGTGACGCTGCTCGTAGGGGCCGCCGCCCACGTCGTAGCTGAAGATGCGGCCACCGTCGACGTCGGGGTCGTAGGCGGCGAAGAGCGGGACGACCACGAGCCCCTGCATCGCCATCGGCAGGTTGCCGCGGATCATCGTGGCGAGCCTGTTGGCCTTGCCCGCCACCGAGAGCGTGCGGCCCTCGCGCTTCTCGTAGTGTTCGAGCTCCACCCGGTAGAGGCGGGCCATCTCGATGCCGGTGCTCGCCGCCCCGGCGATGCCCATGCCCGAGTGGTCGTCGGTGCGGAACACCTTTTCCATGTCACGCTGGGAGATGATGTTGCCGGAGGTCGCCCGGCGGTCTCCCGCGATCACCACGCCACCGGCGCACATGGCCGCCACGATCGTGGTGGCGTGCGGGATCTGATCGCCCACCGGGGTTGCCAAGGTCTCGTTACGGCCAGGCAGCAAGTCCGGCGAATGGGACCTGACGAACTCGGTGAACGAGGAGCTCCCGGTGTCGGTAAAGATGTGATTCACCATGCCGGCGGGCAGGTCCCTGTGAGATCCCACGCGACTCCCTCCAAAGGTGCAGTCCTTTAAGGCCCGACCTTACTCATCTTGCCGTGCTGCTTGCACTTCCCTGGATCAGCTCAGCGCGAACCCCCCTCGGCGGGCTTTTGAATCTTTGGGGTGATCGGTCCCGGTCGCCGGAACCGCCGTGGATCCCGCCGGACACGACGAGGACGAGGGTGGCGAAGCCGGCGGCCCGCCCGGGCCTCGGAGGGCGCGGGACCGGGTCCTGCCGGAGGACGGGGCGGCGCCCGGGGGAAGGGCGGGCGGGCGCCCGAGGGGGCCTGAGCGGCCGCCGAGAGGCGCGAGGGCGTCCTCGCGGAAGGCGGGGGCGATGCCCGCGGAAGGCGCAGGACGGTGCCCGCGGAAGGCGCAGGAGGGTGCTCGCGGAAGGACTTCGCGGGGACCCGGTGCTCGCGGTCCTCCCTCGCGGGCTCTCGCCACGGAGGTGGCGGGGCCGGCGGGAAAGGGGTCAGCGGGAAAGGGGTCGGTGGGAAAGGGGTCGGTGGGAAAGGGCCGGCCCGCCGGGCCGGGCACGATCGCGACCGGATTCGGCCCGCGCCTTCCCGCTTCGTACTCCGGACGGTTCTCGTTCCCTCCGGGAACCGTTCCCGGAGGGTCCCCCTGTCGGCTCAGCGTGTTCGCGGCGTTCGCGGGCGGAGCACCGGGAAAGGCGCTCCCGGCGGGGGACGGCCGCGCGTCACCCGCCCGCCTGGCCCGGCGGGCGCCGGGCCGGGCCCGCGGTCAGGAGGGGTCTGCCGGCTCCTCGCCGGATCCGCCCTCACCCCTGACCTGGGTTCGGCCGGGCGGACCTACTGTCCGCCCTTCTGCACGTAACTCCTCACAAACTCCTCGGCGTTCTCCTCAAGGACCTCATCGATCTCGTCGAGGATCGCGTCGACGTCATCGGAGAGCTTCTCCTGACGCTCCTGGACGTCGGAGGTTTCCGCCGCGGCGGTCTCCTCGACCTCCTTGTCGGTACGGCCGGTCTGCTTCTGGCCGCCGGTGTCCTTGCTTGCCATGTGTGGCACCTCCACCTGGGGGACGGATCTGATTCATATCTTCCCCGAACCGGGCGACATTGCGCGCGGATCGTCCCGCGATCTTTACGGGAACCCGAACGGGCCGTGCCGAGGTCCTGCCCGCCAGGGAAACTTCCCCGAGGTCCCGAGGCAAATCCGGGCGCCTTTCAGCCGGTGGCGGCTCCATCCTCATCCGGTGGCGGCTCCATCCGGGAGAGGCGCTCTCGTCTCACCGTCGTCGACGGCGGCGATGACGGTGTCGATCAGGCCGGGGAAGCGGGCGTCGAGGTCCTCGCGCCGCAGGGTGTGGGTGATGATGCGCCCTTCGCGCCGCGCCCACAGGATGCCGCCCTCCCTGAGCACCCGCCAGTGACGGCTGGCCGTCGAGGCGTTGACGTCGGGCAGGGTGGTGGAACAGGTCAGTTCCTCCCCCTCGGCGAGACGCCCGACGATCCGCAGGCGCAGGGGGTGGGCGAGAGCCTCCAGGACGGCGTCCAGGCGCAGGTCTTCGCGGGCGGGGTGAACGAACGCCTTCATGTCTCGATCGTACGCCTCTATGCAAAGTGACGAAGCGTTGTGAGCAGTCTCACAACGGATCGGTTTGCCTTCCCTCCCGCCGAACTGTTTCATAGTTCACGTACTAGCAAACAATTTGAAGAGGAGAACGACATGAGCACCTACATGGTCATAACCGTCACGCCGGACGACGAGGAGAAGATGGCCCGGTACGAGAAGGAGACCCTGTCCGTCGTGGCGCGCTTCGGCGGCCGGCCGATCAGGCGCGACACCGCCCCGATCGCCCTGGAGAGCGACCACGAGCCCGCGATCGCGGTCATCCTGGAGTTCCCCGACAAGCAGAGCGCGCTGAACTTCTACAACTCCGCCGAGTACAGGCCGCTCAAGGAGTTCCGGCACACCTTCGCCCGCGCCAGCGCCGTCCTCGTCGACGCCACCTGACCCCCGCCCGGCGCACCCCGCCCGGCACGGCCCGCCGAACCCGCCGAGCAGGAAGCCCTCCCGCGGACGTCGAAGCGAATCCACCCGCCCTTGACCGGATAGCACTCCTATCCAATAATTGGCTAGCTTCACTATCCAACGAGAGGTCCCCCATGTCACCGTCGTCGCTGAACACAGCGGGAATACTCCTCATCACCGTGCCCGCCGTGGCCTTCGGCGGGGTCTCCCTGCTCGCGCAGATCATGCGGGGCGTCCCCGGATACCTGGACAATCCAGTGCGGCGCGGCCTGTGGCGGGCCGGGCACGCGCACGCGGGCGTCCTGGTGCTCTTCGCGCTCGTCGCGCTGCTCTACATCGATCAGGCCGACCTGTCCGGCGGTCTGAAGGACCTGTCCCGGATCCTGATCGTGGCGGCGCCGATCCTGATGCCGCTGGGCTTCTTCCTGTCCGTGGTGCGCCCCTCCGACACGAAGCCGAACAGGCTGATCTGGCTGGTCCCGGCGGGCGGGGTGTCACTGGGCGCCGGCACGCTGCTGCTCGGCATCGGCCTCGTGTGAGCCCTCGCACGACCCGCGCGGTCTCGCACGAGCCCCGTGACCCCGTACGCCCCTGTGAGCATCGTCACCCAGGAATCCGGGCGCATCCGACACTCCTGGAGAGATAAGGAACGTTCCAGGTAGGCCTTCGGGGCTGGAAACTGCGATCATTGGGGGGTGAGCACCATCATCGCGCGCAGGTACAAGCTCGTCTCACGCGTCGGCCAGGGGGCGACCGGCGTCGTCTGGCGCGCTTACGACCTGCTTCTGGAGCGAGAGGTGGCCCTCAAGGAGATACTCCTGCCACCGGGTGCCGCCGCGGCCGAGCAGCGGCGGCGGGTGGTCAGGGAGGCGCGCATGGCGGCGCGGCTGAGCCACCGGGGCATCGTGACGGTGCACAACCTCACCGAGGAGGCCGAGCGCCTCTGGATCGTCATGGAGTTCCTTGAGGCGCTGACGCTGCACGACACGCTCGTGCAGGCGGGCCCGCTCCCGGTGGACCTGGTGGCGGCGATGGGATGCCGCCTGCTGGAGGCGTTGCGGCACGCGCACGACGGCGGGGTGATCCACCGCGACATCAAGCCCGCCAACATCATGCTGACCGGCGACCGGGTGGTGCTCGCCGACTTCGGCTTCGCCGCACCGGAGGGCGCGGCGACGACCTCGACGCGGGGCACTCCGGCGTTCATCGCGCCGGAGGCGCTGCAGGGCAGGGGCGGCACCCGCGAGGCGGACATGTGGTCGTTCGGCGCGACGCTGTACATGGCGGTGGAGGGCAGGACCCCGTTCCGTACGGTGAACTCGATGGCGGCGCTGGTGGCGGCGCTGCGCGAGCCGCCACGCGCGCCGAAGCGGGCGGGTGCCCTGGAGCCGGTGCTGCGGGGATTGCTGCGCAAGGATCCGCGGGCGCGGCTGAGCGCCGAGCGGACGTCGAAGATGCTCGAGGACGTGCGCTGCTTCAGCGCGGCCTGAGAACGTCCGCGAGCGTATCCGAAACGCCTTCGCCGACCTCCGGGCCATCTTCCTGATTCCCCGATCAGGATTTACGGGCATGGAACAAAATCCCATCACGCCCATGCGTCTGAATCGTTACCGAGAATCACCATAGGTAATCACATAGTGCACTCTTCCAAGTGAAAATATGAATCAGCTGAGGGGCCCGGCTTCTATGTGCAGCAGGTGATTCATGGGAACAGATGCGGGAAAGGCACGCTTACTAGGTGATCGTTATCACTTGGCCTCGCCGATCGGGCAGGACGGTGTGGGCACGGTGTGGCGAGCCCACGATTCCCTGCTGAGGCGGAACGTGGCGATCAAGGAGATCCAGCCCCGGTTCGGCGAGGACGGGGCGGACATGCGTGAGGCGCGACGACGGGCGCTGCGCGAGGCGCGTTCGGCCGGGAGACTGAACCACCCGGCGGTGATCTCCGTGCACGACCTGATCGAGGAGGACGGGCGGCTCTGGATCGTCATGGAGCTGCTGGAGGCCCTCACGCTCAAGGAGACCGTACGACACCTGGGCCATCTGCCGATCCACTGGGTGGCGTGGATCGGCTTCCAGCTGCTGGGCGGGCTGCGCCACGCGCACGGGGCGGGCGTCCTGCACCGGGACATCAACCCGCGCAACATCCTGCTGACCGGCGACCGGGTGGTGCTGGCCGACTTCGGCATCGCGGCGCTGCACGGTGACCCGGACACCCTCGCGACCGTACCGGTCGTCCACGTTCCCACCTTCGTCGCGCCGGAGCGGCTGCGGGGCGGGCCACCGACCCCGGCGGGCGATCTGTGGTCGCTCGGGGCGAGCCTGTACTTCGCGGTGGAGGGCCGGCCGCCGCGCCCCCTGTCCCGTACGCCGGCGCCGCGCGAACCTGGGGGCGGCGGGCACCCGGGGCCGGTGGCGCGGGCGGGGATGCTGTGGCCCGTCCTGGAGGGGCTGCTCCGGCGCGACCCGGCGGCCCGCATCGGCATGGGGCAGGCGGGCCGCATGCTGTCGGCGATCCTCCATGCGGAGAGGGTGACCCTGGCCCCGCCACGGCTGCCCGCGGCCCGGCTGCCGCCGGACGCCTTCACCTGAGAGCTCGCGGGACCTTGCGGGATCTCGCGCGGCCTTGGCCGGACATTCCGGACGGGAAACGTCCGTCTTCCTCCTTTCTCCCGCCACGCGGGCCCGCCTCCCGCGCGGCCGGGATGCCCCGCGGCGGCCGGGCCGGACGCGTTTTCCGGCCGGGCATAAATGATCAGAACGGATGGAGCGCGAGAAACCGCGAAAAGGCCGGGCGCCGGCATCCCCGGCATTCAACACATCCCGAATCTTCGCCAATCATCACAAATTGGTTCGATCTAACCTCGGGTCGTTTCCGACCGCTTCGGCCCGGCCCGGATCAGCCCGGGCCGTACCGAGACGATCCGGGGCGGCCCGGAGCGATCCGGGGCGATCCGGGGCAGGGAGCGGTCAGACGACCGGGACGCGGCGGCAGGCCTCGACGAACCTGGAGGCCAGCCGGGGACTGCCGGCCCAGTGCAGGTGCAGGTAGGAGGCGGTGATCCGGCCGTCGGCGAACCCGTCGGCGCCGCCCCGCCAGCGGAACAGCGGCCGGTCGGGGGCGGGCTCGACCGCGGTGCGGTGGAACTCGTGGCCCCGGTAGCGCTCCCCGTCCCTGGTGAGCGGCGAGTCGCGGACGGCCACCGCGTCCCGGTAGCCGAGGGTGAGGGTGCCGGTCATCCTGGCCTCGACGTCGAGGACCCCGCACATCGGCCTGCCGTCCAGCCTCCTGGCGAGGTACAGCAGGCCCGCGCACTCGGCCGAGATCGGCCCGTCGAACGCGGCGACCTGGTCGCGCAACGGCTCGTTGGCCGACAGCTCGGCCGCGTAGACCTCGGGGAAGCCACCCCCTATGACGATCCCGCGAGCCCCCTCGGGGAGGGTCTCGTCGACGAGCGGGTCGAAGGGGACGACCTCGGCGCCCGCCGCCGCCAGCAGCTCCGCCTGCTCGGTGTAGCCGAAGGTGAAGGCCTGCCCCCCGGCGACCGCGATCCTCGTGACGGGAGCGGCGGGCGGCCCCGGGCTCCACGGGACGGCCGGCAGCGGCGGCGCGGTACGGGCCAGCCGCAGGAGTTCCTCCAGGTCGCAGGAGGCGGCGACCAGGTCCGCGACGGCGTCCATCGCCCTGACCGCCTGGGTGCGGCGCTCGGCCGCGGGAACCAGGCCCAGGTGCCGGGAGGGGGTGGCGACGGCGTCGCTGCGGCGGATCGCGCCGAGCACCGGGACACCGCTCTCGGCGAGCGCCTCGCGGCAGATGGCCTCGTGCCGTTCGGAGCCGATCCGGTTGAGGATCACCCCGCCGAGCCTGATCCGGGTGTCGTAGGAGGCGAACCCGTGCACCAGCGCCGCCACGGAGCGGCTCTGCTTGGCCGCGTCCACGACCAGGACCACCGGGGCGCCGAGCAGCCTGGCGACGTGCGCGGTGGAGGCGAACTCGGTGGAGCCCGCGCCGTCGTACAGGCCCATCACCCCCTCCACGACCGCGATGTCCGCCCCAGCGGCCCCGTGCAGGAGCAGCGGGGCGACGAGCTCCTCCCCCACCAGCCAGGGGTCGAGGTTGCGCCCGGGGCGGCCGGTGGCCATGGCGTGGTAGCTGGGGTCGATGTAGTCGGGCCCCACCTTGTGCGGGGAGACCGCCATGCCCCGGCGGGCGAGGGCGGCCATCAGACCGGTCGCCACGGTCGTCTTGCCCGCCCCGGAGGCGGGGGCCGCGATGACCAGCCGGGCTACCATTCGATGCCCTTCTGGCCCTTCTGCCCGGCGTCCATGGGGTGCTTGACCTTGCCCATCTCGGTGACCAGGTCGGCGGCGTCGAGCAGCCGGGGGTCGGCGTCGCGGCCGGTGACGACGACGTGCTGGCCGCCCGGGCGCCCGCGCAGGGTGTCGACCACCTCGTCGACGTCGATCCAGCCCCACTTCATCGGGTACGTGAACTCGTCGAGCACGTACAGGCGGAACGTCTCGGCGGCGAGGTCGCGCTTGATCTGCTCCCAGCCCTCGCGGGCGTCGGCGGCGTGGTCCTCCTCGCTGCCGGGGCGCTGGATCCAGGACCAGCCCTCGCCCATCTTGTGCCAGGAGACCGGCCCGCCCTCACCGGAGTCGCCGAGCACCCTCAGCGCTCGCTCCTCGCCGATGCGCCACTTGGCGGACTTCACGAACTGGAAGACCCCGATCGGCCAGCCCTGGTTCCAGGCGCGCAGGGCCAGGCCGAAGGCGGCGGTGGACTTGCCCTTGCCCGGTCCCGTGTGGACGATCAGCAGCGGCCGGGTGCGGCGCTGCCTGGTGGTCAGGCCGTCCTCGGGCACGCTGACGGGTTTGCCCTGCGGCATCGTCGCCCTCCTTTCACTGTCATGCGGCTCACTGCCATACGGCTCACTGCCATGCGGTACGACGTCCTCACCGGCCGTTCACCCTCACACGGTGCGGCGCCCTCACCGTTCCGCCGTTCTCGCCGGCTCTTCGCGGTCACGCGGCGCCGCGCCGCTCACGGACCATTCCGGCCAGGTCGGTGAGGTCGTCGAGGCGTACGGTCTCCGCGCCCATCCGCGCCGCCAGCGAGGCGGCGAGGCCGAGGCGCACGTGGCCGCTCTCGCAGTCGACCACCACCCCCGCCACCCCGGCCAGCAGTCCCGCCGCGCGGTGGGACTCCTCGACGGTGCCCGAGGTGGCCCGCCCGTCGGTGACCAGGACCACCAGCGGGCGCCTGGACGGGTCGCGCAGGCGCTCGACCCGCAGCACCTCGACGGCCCGCAGCAGGCCGGCGGCCAGCGGGGTCCGCCCCCCGGTGGGGAGCTCGCGCAGCCGGGCCGCGCCGGCCTCGACGGAGGAGGTCGGCGGCAGGACCAGGTCGGCGCGGGCGCCTCGGAAGGTGACGAGCCCGACCTTGTCGCGGCGCTGGTAGGCGTCGAGGAGCAGGCCGAGCACCGCTGTCTTGACCGCCCGCATGCGCTGCCTGGCGGCCATCGAACCGCTCGCGTCCACCACGAACAGCACCAGGTTGCCCTCGCGGCCCTCGCGGACCGCCTCCCTGAGGTCGCCGCGCCGCAGCAGCAGTCCCGGCCCGCTCCTGCCCCGCGCGACCTGGTACGGGGCCGCGGCGCCGACGGTGGCCCGCAGGTGGAGGGAGCCGGTGTGGCCCTCGGGGACCCGGGCTCCCGTGGTACGGCCCAGGGGCGTCCTGGCGCGCGACCGGCGCCCCGGGGCCCCGGCGCCGACACCGGGGACGGTGAACAGCCTGGTCCTGCCCCCGGGTTCGGCGTCGAAGGTCCGCTCGCGGGCCGGCGCTCCTCCGGCCGTCTCCGGCGGTTCGCCGGGGTCCGCGGCGGAGGCGGGCTCCCGCTTCCCGTGGCCGGGACCGTCCTGGGCGTCCGGAGCCGCGAGCCGGGAGGCCTGCCTGTCGTCGCGGCCGCCGGGAGCGCCCGGGTCGCCCGCCTCCTCCGGGGTGGCGTCCCCGGCCTCGGGGCCGCCGTCGGGCGCGGGCCCGTCCGGATCGGTGCCCCCGGGGCCGCCGGAGTCGTCCGGGTCCTCGGGATCCTCGGGGTCGCCGGGGATCTGGTCCAGGAGATCCTGGAGTTTGGACTCGTCCAGGCCCGGCGCGTCGAAGGGATCGCGGCGGCGGCGGTGCGGGAGCGCGAGCCTGGCCGCCTCCCTTACGTCGTCGGCGGTGACGGAGGTGCGGCCCTGCCAGGCCGCGTGCGCGATCGCCGCACCGGCGGTGACCAGGTCGGCCCGGAGCCCGTCCACCTCGAACCCCGCGCAGACGGTGGCGATCCCGAGCAGTGCCGCGTCCGGCAGGACGACCTGGGAAACCCTGGCACGGGCCTCGGCGATGCGCGCGGCCAGTGCCCGCTCCTCGCCTGCCCAGGCGGCGGCGAAGGCGTCGGGGTCGGCCTCGAAGGCCAGGCGGCGCCGGACCACGTCCACCCGCTGGGACGGTTCCCGCGAGGCCCGGACCTCCACGGTCAGCCCGAAGCGGTCGAGCAGCTGCGGGCGCAGCTCCCCCTCCTCGGGGTTCATCGTCCCGACCAGCAGGAACCGGGCGGCGTGCCGTACCGACACCCCCTCGCGCTCGACGTAGCAGGTGCCGAGGGCCGCGGCGTCGAGCAGCAGGTCCACCAGGTGGTCGTGCAGGAGGTTGACCTCGTCGACGTACAGGACGCCCCGGTGGGCGCTCGCCAGGAGGCCGGGTTCGAAGGATTTCACGCCCTCGGTGAGGGCTCGCTCGATGTCGAGGGAGCCGACGAGGCGGTCCTCGGAGGCGCCGACGGGCAGCTCGACCAGGCGGGCGGGCCGCACGGCGCCGTCCCGCGCTCCCCCGGACCGCACGGCGCCGTCCCGCGCTCCCCCGGACCGCGTGATGCCGGGCTGAACGGTGGCGGGCCGAGCGGTGGCGGGCGGGGTGGGCCGGTCGCCCGGTTCGGTACGGTCCTCGTGCGGCCCGTCCGGGCAGCCGGGGTCGGGGGCGGCGGGGTCGCAGGAGAAGCGACAGCCGGTCACCACCTCGACGGGTGGCAGGAGCGCGGCCAGCGCCCGCACGACCGTGGACTTGGCGGTGCCCTTCTCCCCCCTGACCAGCACTCCCCCGACGCGGGGGGAGACCGCGTTGAGGATCAGCGCGAGTTTCAGGTCCTCCAGCCCCACGATCGCGGTGAAGGGATAGCGGGAGTCACGCACCTTCGGGATCTCCTGTCCGTCTCGTCGAATCAAAGGGTCGCCGGGCGCTCGAACCGTCATGGCAAGTAACTGAGCCGCCAGCGCCCGCCGCGCCCGGTGAGCGTCACGCGGGCCAGCGGCGCGACGTCGACGCGCCAGAAGGCCTGGGCGGGGGCGCCGAGGGCGTGGACGACCGCGGCGCGGATGACCGCCGGGTGGGTGACCGCGACGGTCCTGCCGGGGGCGCGGACGGCGAGCCAGCCGGACACCCTGGCCAGGAGCGCGGTGACCGGCTCCCCGCCGTGCGGCGCCGCGCCGGGGTCGCCGAGCCAGGAGGCGAGCGCCTCGGGTTCCGCGGCCTCGACCTCGCCGAGCGTCATCCCGCTCCAGCGGCCGTAGTCGCAGTCGGCCAGCAGCGGGTCGTGCTCGGCCCGCAGGCCGAGCGCCGCCGCCGTCTGGACGCAGCGCAGCTCGGCGGGGCAGGCCGCGGGACCCGGGCCGAGGTCCCGCGCCATCCCCTCGGCCCGGCGCAGGCCGGGTTCGTCGAGTGGTTCGTCACCCGGGAACGCGGCCCGTACCGTCGCCGAGGTGGAGGCGTGGCAGACCAGGAGCAGGCGGGTGACCCCCGAGGGGGTCGTCACACCGGGCCGCGCCCGCGGGCGGCGAAGGCGAACAGCGCGCCGACGCCGGCCCAGAAGACCACCTGGGTCCCCATGGAGGCGACCCGGAAGTCCCACAGGAGGTCGGCGGGGAAGCCCCGGGGCACCTCCGAGATCTCCGGCAGGAGGATCCAGGCCGCGACGACGGGGACCAGGAGGGTGGCGCCCGCCGACAGCCAGCGCACCCACGGTTCGCTCCGCGAGGCGTAGCGGTAGGCGGCGACCGCGGCGGCGACGGCGAGGATCCCGATGACCACCGCGACCAGGTACAGCACGGTGCGCTGGTCGATGGTCTCCGGGTCACCGACGGCCGGCGGGTTGGCGGGGTACTTCACGAAGGGGATGAGGACCACGGAGGTGAACGCGGCGGCGGCGAGGGTGACCGCGAGCACCGGTTCCGAGCGGGGGCCCGCCCGGCCGCGTACGGCCGCGTAGACGAGGGAGAACAGGCCCCCGACCGCCAGGCCGTACAGGCCGAGGGCGAGGAAGAGCCCGAAGCGCTGCCCGTCCCTGCTGACCAGGGCCTCCTCCTCGTCGTGGGAGTGGGCGGCGGTCCCGGTGTCGTCGTGTGGTCCGGCCGGGGCGGCGGCCGCGGCCGCCTCCTCCAGCGCGATGGCCTGGTCGATGCGAGGTTCGCCGACGGTGTAGGCGAAGACGGCCGCGAGCAGCCCTGCGAGCAGTCCGACGACGAGGCCCCGGACGATGAGTTTGGTGATCACCTGTGGCTCAGTGGCACGGCACGCCGAGCAGGTGACGCCCGTCGTGCATGAGTTCGTGCAGGTAGTTCCCCGCCTGTGAGATCGCTCCCTGGTCGAAGGTGACCAGGTAGGCGAGGAGCAGCAGCACCGGTACGGCGAGCAGCCAGCGGGTGAGCGAGGGCCATGGGATGGGCTGGGTGTGCGGTGCCGAGATCTGGCTCACGGCTACCTCCTCCGGGATTGACGCGTCCCTTTTCGTAGGTCGGTGGCGGCCGAGTGTGACCTGGCTTCCGGCTCCTGGGAGCCGGTTACAGTGGCGCGACCGCACCGGAGTTTCACCGGATTTCCCTCGCACCGCCACAAAACACCCGGAACGTATCCCGGTTCTCTGTCCCCCGTCAATCCGGGTGTCCGGTTTGACGGGCTCCGGCCGTCACGGGGTGCGGGCATGACGAGGGGGGAGGCGGCCCGGCCGGACCGCCTCCCCCCTCGCGTGAGTCACTGCTCGCCGGTCAGCGCCGTCACCAGCTCCGCGGCGGTACGGCAGCGGTCGAACAGCTCGCCCACGTGTGCCTTGGTGCCGCGCAGCGGCTCAAGGGTGGGGACGCGCTGCAGCGACTCGCGGCCGGGGATGTCGAAGATGACCGAGTCCCAGGAGGCCGCGGCCACCGACTCGCTGTACTGGCTCAGGCAGCGGCCGCGAAAGTAGGCCCGGGTGTCGTTGGGCGGCACCTCGATGGCCCGCTGGACCTCTTCCTCGGTGACCAGGCGCTGCATGCGGCCCCGTGCGACCAGCCGGTTGTAGAGCCCCCGGTCGGGACGGATGTCGGAGTACTGGAGGTCGACGAGCTGCAGGCGCGGATGCGACCAGGGCAGGCCGTCACGGGTGCGGTAGCCCTCCAGGAGCTCCAGCTTGGCCACCCAGTCGAGCTCCCCGGACAGCTGCATCGGGTCCTCCGCCAGACGGGTGAGGACCGACTCCCAGCGCTCGAGGATGTCCTTGGTGGGCTCGTCCAGGCCGTTGGCGCTGCGCTCCTCGGCGTACTTGCGGGCGAGCTCCAGGTACTCCATCTGCAGCTGCACCGCCGTCAGCCTGCGGCCGTCGCGCATGGAGATCTCGTACTTGAGCGTGGGGTCGTGCGAGACCGCGCGCAGGGCCTGGACGGGGTTGTCCACGGCCAGGTCGCGGGTGAAGTAGTTGTCCTCGATCATGGCCAGGACGAGCGCGGTCGACCCCAGCTTCAGGTAGGTCGAGATCTCCGACATGTTGGCGTCGCCGATGATGACGTGCAGGCGGCGGTATTTCTCCGGGTCGGCGTGGGGCTCGTCCCGGGTGTTGATGATCGGCCGCTTGAGCGTCGTCTCCAGGCCCACCTCGACCTCGAAGAAGTCGGCCCGCTGGCTGATCTGGAAGCCCTCGCCCCGGGAGTCCTGGCCGATGCCGACCTTGCCCGCGCCGGTGACGACCTGCCGGGAGACGAAGAACGGCGTCAGGTGCCTGACGATGTCGGCGAACGAGGTGGCCCGGCGCATGAGGTAGTTCTCGTGACAGCCGTAGGAGGCGCCCTTGTTGTCGGTGTTGTTCTTGTAGAGCTGGATCGGGGCGTTGGCCGGCATCGCCGAGGCGCGGACCGCCGCGTCGTGCATCACCCGCTCGCCCGCCTTGTCCCAGATCACCGCCGCCCGGGGATTGGTGCACTCGGGCGTGGAGTATTCGGGGTGGGCGTGGTCGACGTACAGCCGGGCCCCGTTCGTGAGGATCACGTTCGCCAGGCCGAGGTCCTCGTCGGTCAGCTGGCTCTGGTCGGCCACTTCCCGCGCGAGGTCGAACCCCCGTGCGTCCCGCAGCGGGTTCTCCTCCTCGAAGTCCCATCGCGCGCGCCGAGCCCTCGCGGCCGAGGCCGCCAGATAGGCGTTCACGACCTGAGAGGAGGTCACCATCGCGTTGGCCCCCGGCTGTCCGGGCACGGAGATGCCGTACTCGGTCTCGATGCCCATCACCCGCCGTACCGTCATGCGCACCCTCTGTTCGTCAGGGACTGATTCTCTCCGTGGTATCTATTCCCGACCCTAGACCCTTCACTATGCCCGGTGGTCGGACAGTTATGGCACCGAAGCCTTTTCGCCCGTTGCGAGGGGGATCGAGGAGAGCGCGGGGAGCTGTGACGGGGACGGGGATGCGGCCCTTCTCCGCCTCCTGGACTTGACGAACTCCTGAAGCGGACGCTCGGCCAACCGGTACACCAGGTAGGAGAACGCCATCGCGGCCAGCACGGTGACCAGCGCGGTCAGCGGGGGCGGCAGCACGTCCCGCAGGGCGGGGACGATCAGGACCGCGGCCGGGGTGTGGAACAGGTAGAGCGGGTAGGTGAGCGCGCCCAGGACGACCAGGCCGCGCCAGCGCAGCCACCCCAGCCAGCCGAGCGCCACCATCGCCATGAGCACGTAGAAGCCGATCACGGTGGCGGCCACGGCCCACTCGGGCACGGGCATCGCGGCGTAGCCGACGTTCTCGATCCGCCCGGCCACCCGGTCGATCGCCGCGTTCACGGCCAGGCCGCCGCTGATCCCGGCGAGGCACCACAGGACGAGCCTGGGGCCGAACTTCGTCATCAGGAAGAACGCCATGCCGCCGACGAAGTACGCCGCGTACTTGGGCATGACCACCAGGTCGACCCAGGCCTCGTCGCTCCCGGTGAAGAACCCGGCCGCCAGCAGCCAGACGCCCATGAAGGCCAGGCAGCGGTTGAGCGTCACCCCGGCGATCACCAGGATCGAGATCAGCACGTAGAAGCGGAGCTCCACCCACAGCGACCAGTAGACGCCGTTGGCGTCGTAGACGCCGAAGGCCCGCTGGAGCATCGTGAGGTTGATCCCGTACTCGCCGAGGCCGAGCTTGGGGTCCAGGGCCGTGGCGGCCGTCAGCCCGTAGACCGCGGCGGTGACGGCCACGCTGACCCAGTAGGCGGGGAAGAGCCGCACCAGCCGGGAGAGGGCGAACGCCCCCAGGCCCCGCCCCCAGATGCTCATCAGGATCACGAAGCCGCTGATCATGAAGAACAGCTCGACGCCGAGGATGCCGAGCCCGGAGAGGGTGGAGATCGCCGGGAACAGCTCGGCCGGGCGGTCGCCCCACACCGAGGCGAAGGCGATGAAGTAGTGGAAGGCGAGCACCGCCATGGCGGCGAGGAAGCGCAGGAGGTCGAGCTCTGCGAGGCGGCCGCCTCCCCGAGGCGCCTCGCGGGACCCCGCGCCGCTCACCGGGCGGCCGGGCCGGAATGTTCACGCACGCCACTTGGACGGCGTCTCGATCATTCGGGTTCCCTGTGACGGCCGTTATTTCGGTTCACTTCCGGGACGGACGTGAACCGAAATACGGACCCTTAACCACAAAAATGGATAAAACCGGACAAGGTTTATCACCTGCCGAACGTTCGCACCGTCGACGAGGGTTTCGGGAAGACGCCGGCGGCGCGGCCCCCAGGAGGGGAACCGCGCCGCCGGTCACACGTGGTTACAGGTACTGACCGGTGTTGGCCACCGTGTCGATGGAGCGCCCGGCCTCGGTGCCCTGCTTGCCCGTCACGAGGGTGCGGATGTAGACGATCCGCTCGCCCTTCTTGCCGGAGATGCGGGCCCAGTCGTCGGGGTTGGTGGTGTTGGGCAGGTCCTCGTTCTCGGAGAACTCGTCCACGCAGGCCGCCAGAAGGTGCTGGATCCTCAGGCCCTTCTGCCCGGTCTCCAGGAACTGCTTGATCGCCATCTTCTTGCCGCGGTCGACGATGTTCTGGATCATCGCGCCGGAGTTGAAGTCCTTGAAGTACAGGACCTCCTTGTCGCCGTTGGCGTAGGTCACCTCGAGGAAGCGGTTCTCCTCGCTCTCGGTGTACATCCGCTCGACGACCCGCTGGATCATGCCGGAGATGGTCTCCTGGCGGTTGGCGCCGTGCTCGGAGAGGTCCTCGGCGTGCAGCGGGAGCTCGGGGATGAGGTACTTGGAGAAGATGTCCTTGGCCGCCTCGGCGTCCGGCCGCTCGATCTTGATCTTGACGTCCAGGCGGCCGGGCCGCAGGATCGCCGGGTCGATCATGTCCTCGCGGTTGGAGGCGCCGATCACGATGACGTTCTCCAGGCCCTCGACGCCGTCGATCTCCGACAGGAGCTGGGGAACGATGGTGTTCTCGACGTCGGAGGAGACGCCCGAGCCTCGGGTCCGGAAGATCGAGTCCATCTCGTCGAAGAACACGATCACCGGGGTGCCCTCGGAGGCCTTCTCGCGAGCCCGCTGGAAGACCAGGCGGATGTGCCGCTCGGTCTCGCCGACGTACTTGTTGAGAAGTTCGGGACCCTTGATGTTGAGGAAGAAGCTCTTGCCGGACTGGCCGGTCTTCTCCGCGACCTGCTTGGCCAGGGAGTTGGCGACGGCCTTGGCGATGAGCGTCTTGCCGCAGCCGGGCGGCCCGTAGAGCAGGACGCCCTTGGGCGGGCGGAGCTTGTGCTCGCGGAAGAGGTCGGCGTGCAGGTACGGGAGCTCGATGGCGTCCCGGATCTGCTCGATCTGCCGCATGAGCCCGCCGATCTCCTCGTAGGAGATGTCGGGCACCTCCTCCAGGACGAGCTCCTCGACCTCGGACTTGGGGATGCGCTCGTAGACGTAGCCCGAGCGGGGTTCGAGCAGCAGGGAGTCGCCCGCCCGGATCGGCTGGTCCATCAGCGACTCGGCGAGCTTCACCACCCGCTCCTCGTCGGCGTGCGAGATCACCAGCGCGCGCTGGCCGTCCTCGAGGAGCTCCTTGAGCATCACGATCTCGCCCAGGTCCTCGAAGCCGAGGGCCTCGACCACGTTGAGCGCCTCGTTGAGCATGACCTCCTGGCCGCGCTTCAACGACTCGACGTCCACCGCGGGACTCACGTTCACCCTGAGTTTGCGGCCACCGGTGAAGACCTCCACCGTGCCGTCTTCCCTGGTTTCGAGGAACACACCGAACCCGGACGGCGGTTGCGCCAGCCGGTCTACCTCCTCCTTCAAGGCGACGATCTGGTCCCTGGCCTCCTTGAGGGTGGCCACCAGACGCTCGTTCTGGCCGGTTACGGCCGCGAGGTTCGCCTGTACGTCATGGAGACGCTCTTCGAGAATCCTGGCCTGCCGGGGAGACTCCGTCAGCTTCCGACGCAACGCGGTGATCTCCTCCTGCAGGAAGGAGACCTGTGTTGTGAGGTCGGCGACCTCCCGTTCGCGCTGCGCGGCACGAGCCTCAGCGTCGTCGCGAGCTGCCACGGCGTCACCTCCTTCCCAGTCGAGACCGACTACTCAAAACCCTACCCATCTAAGGGCTGTCCCTTACCTGGCTGAGCAGTGTTCATATGACTACATTAAGTGCGTGATGATTAATCCTTTTTGGCGCTTTTAGTCCTAGAAGTATAAGAACACGAAGGTCTGCTTCCGTGTCACGCTCTCACGGACCGTCGTGGCCGAATCGTCATCATGTGGCGGAAGACGTGGAAGTCGTGGACTCCTCGCCATTGGCCCCCTTCGCCGGACGTCTACGTCGAGGTGGTGGCGTCACCCCGTCGGCCATGCGACGGGCCGTGACCAGGAACCCGGTGTGGCCGACCATCCTGTGGTCGGGCCGCACGGCGAGCCCCTCGACATGCCAGTCACGAACCAGGGTCTCCCACGCATGGGGCTCGGTGAAACTCCCGTGCTCCCGCAGAGTTTCGACCGTCCGCGAGAGCTGGGTTGTGGTCGCGACATAACAGCAGATCACCCCGCCCGGGGTGAGAGCCCGGGCCGCGGCGTCCACGCATTCCCAGGGGGCGAGCATGTCCAGGATGATCCGGTCGACGTCGCTCTCGTCGAGATCCTCGACGAAGTCGCCGACCACCAGGCGCCACTGCTTCATCGGGCCGCCGTAGAACTTCTCCACGTTCTTGGTGGCGATCTCGGCGAAGTCCTGGCGCCGCTCGTACGAGGTGAGGGTGCCCTCGGAGCCGATGGCGCGCAGCAGGAAGCAGGTGAGCGCGCCGGAGCCGACGCCCGCCTCCACCACCTTGGCGCCGGGGAAGATGTCGGCCATGGCCACGATCTGGGCCGAGTCCTTGGGATAGATCACCGCCGCGCCGCGCGGCATGGACAGCGTGTAGTCCTGGAGGAGGTGCCTGAACGCCAGGTACTGGGTGCCGCCGGACGAACGGACCACCGACCCCTCGGGCTGGCCGATCAGCTCACTGTGCGGGATTCCGCCCTTGTGCGTGTGGAACACGCCGTCTTCCTTCAGCGTCACCGTGTGGCGCTTGTTCTTGGGGTCGGTGAGCTGCACCTGATCCCCGGCCTGAAACGGCCCATGCCTGCGAAAACCCATGTCCGCAAGGTTATCGGCGCGCGGCGGTGTCCTCGGACGGCCGGGGACGCCCCCGCCCCGGTCGCCCGGAGGGAGCGGGGAAAGCGAGGGAAGGCCGGGGGAAGCGGAGCGGAGTGCCGCGGTACGAGGACAGGGACGGCGGAGGGGCCCAGGGGGCGATCGGGCGGAAACGATTCACAAAGCGCCACAAAATGCTGCAAAACGATTCGCCCCTCCGGGACGGCACCTGGTAGCTGTTGTGATGTGTTTCCCCATGATCTGATTCCGGCAGGCCCCGTCGTCCTGAGGCCGCTCGCCCCCTCCGACGCCGAGGCGATCGTCCGTGCCTGCGCCGACCCGGAGATCGTCCGGTTCATCCCCCTCATCCCCGTGCCGTACACCCGGGACGACGCGATCCAATACCTGGAGCAGACCCGGCAGGAGTGGCAGGCCGGAGGGGCCCCGTTCGCGATCGCGGACGCGGGGACGGACGAGTGGCTGGGCAACATCGGCCTCATGGCCCGCCCCCGTGGCACCACCGAGATCGGCTACCTGGTCGCGCCGTGGGCGCGGGGCCGCGGGGTGGCCACGGCCGCCACCGCCGCGCTGACCCGCTGGGGGCTCGAGCACGGCGCGAAGCGCGTCGAGCTGCTCGCCAACGTGGAGAACCTGGCCAGCCAGCGGGTCGCCATGGCCGCCGGCTTCCACCGCGAGGGCATGCGGCGCGGGGCCGAGGAGCAGCGGGACGGCACCCGCCACGACCTGGTGGCCTTCGCGCGCCTGCCCGGCGACTCCGGCGAGCGCGTGAGGCCCCTCCTGCCGGAGTTCCCCGGTGGCTCGCTGACCGACGGGGTCGTCCGGCTCAGGCGGCTCACCCTCGCCGACACCGCCGACTACCTGGCGATGCGGAACCTGCCCGACATCATGAGGTACAGCGTCCCGCCCGAACCCTGCACCTTCGAGGAGGCCGAGGAGCGGTGCCGCACCGCGGGCGCCAACTGGCTGGCCGGTACGGGGGCCGAGATCGCGATCCTGGACGCCGCGACCGGCGCGTTCGCCGGGGACATCCAGCTCAGCGGGGTGATCCCCCCGCTGGGGCAGGCCATGACGGGCTACAGCGTGCTGCCGGAGTTCCGCGGCAGGGGCTTCGCCGCCAGGGCGGTGGACCTGCTGGTCGGCTGGGCCTTCGAGCACACTCCCCTGGCCCGGATCATCGCGGGCACCTCGCCCGGCAACATCGCCTCGCAGCGCGTGCTGGAGCGGGCGGGCTTCACCCGTGAGGCCCTGCTGCGCGGGCTGCTGCCCGGCCCCGGCGGCACGCGCCTGGACGACCTGCAGTGGTGCCGCCTGCGGAGCGACGCCCGGCGCTAGCCGTACACCGCCGTCCCCGCCCGGCGTCCCCCGACGCCGGGCCGGGTCTCAGTCGGCGCCGAAGCGGGCCCTGAGCTTGGCGTAGGCGGCGTCGGTGCCCTGCAGTGCCCGGTCGATGTCGGCGTCGGTGTGGGCGGCCGACAGGAACCAGTTGTGCCAGGGGTGGAGGTAGACCCCCTCCTCCAGGCAGGCCGCGGCCCAGAACATGCCCTTGTCCAGCGTCGCGTCGCCCTCGAAGGAGAGCCACGGGATCTGGACCGGCCCCGTCTGGTTGACCGTGAAGCCGTGGGAGGCGGCCTGGGCGGCCAGCCCCTCGCGCAGGCGGGTGCCCGCACGCTCCATCAGCGCGATGCCGTCGACGGCGCGCAGCGTCTCGATCGTGGCCTTGGCCGCGGCCATCGGGGCGGCGTTGAACCAGAAGGAGCCGGTGGAGTAGAGCGTCTGGGCGGGCCCGCGCAGGGAGTCCACCCCGGTGACGGCGGCGATCGGGTGGCCGTTGGCCATGGCCTTGCTGAAGGCGTACAGGTCGGGACGCACGCCCAGGGGCTCCCAGGAGCCGCCCAGGTCGATCCGCCAGCCCCCGCGCACGTCGTCGATCACCAGCGCGGCGCCGATCCGGTCGGCCAGGGCCCGCACCCCCCGGGCGAACTCCGCGGCGACGAGCTCCTGGTCCTCGAACGAGTCGTGCTTGAACGGCGTCACGATGATCGCGGCGACGTCGCCCTCCGCCTGAGCCGCGGCGGCCTCGGCACTGGCGAGGTCGTTGTAGGTGAACTCGACCAGGTCCGCGCGCTCGTTGGGGGTGGTCCCCGCCGTGCTGGGCGTGCACCACGGGTCGGCCCCGTGGTAGGCGCCGTGCGCCATGAGGACCTTGGTCCTGCCGGTGGCGGCGCGGGCGACCATCAGCGCCTGGGTGGTGGCGTCGGTGCCGTTCTTGGAGAACATCACCCAGTCGGCCTGCGGGACGGTCTCCACCAGCAGCTCGGCGAGCTCCACGTAGACGGGGCCGGGGCCGTTGAGGCAGTCGCCCGCGGCGAGCTGGGCCGCGACGGCGCTCTCGACGGCGGGGTGGCGGTGGCCGAGGACCATGGGCCCCCAGGAGCACATGAGATCGACGTACTCGCGGCCGTCGGCGTCACGCTGGCGGCATCCCTCGCCCCCGACGAAGAACTGCGGGTAGGCGGGACCGTGCAGGGCCGCGTTGAGATGGCCGTACATGCCGCCGGGGACGACCTTGGCGGCCCGCTCCCTGAGTTCGGCGTCGATGGACATGCGTCGTCCTTTCACGTCTGAAGTCACGTCTGTGAAGTCACGTCTGGGTTCACGTCTGGATGCGTTCGGGCGGTTCGCTACCGCTCCCGCCGCCCTTTCGCGACCCGGAGGTCGCGGGCGGCGGGGCCGCGGCGGGGTCACGGCGGGGTCACTGCTCGTCCCGGAGCTCCCGCGCCCCGTCCAGGCCCGCGTCCGAGCCGAGGCCCCCGGCGACGCGGGCGGCCAGCGCGGTGCCGAGCCTGGCGGCGCCGGCCACGTCGCGGCCGTCGACCAGACCGGCGATGAAACCGGCGCAGTAGGCGTCGCCGCACCCGGTGGTGTCGACCACCGGCACGTCGAGGGCGGGCACGCGGGTGAGGCCCCCCGCGCCGGCGATCAGGCTCCCGCCCGCGCCGAGCGTGACCAGGACGGCCGAGGGGCCCTCCGGCAGCAGGGACAGCGCGGCCTCCTCCACGTCGCCCCCCTCGCCCGCGCCGCTCATCAGCAGCGCCTGCTCCTCGTTGGGCAGGAGGTAGTCGACGTGCGGCAGGAAGCTGCGCACCCCCTGCATGAGGTCGGGCATGTTGGACAGCAGGTCCATGGTCACGATCGTGCCCGCCGCCCGGGCCTCGTCCAGCAGCGCGTAGAACGCGGGGTCGTACAGGCCCCAGGTGACGTCCATGCCGCCCAGGTGCACGACCCGCGCGCCGAGGACGGCCTCGCGGGCCACGTCGGCGGTGGACAGGCCCAGGTTGGCTCCGGGGACGTGGAAGGACGGGCGGCCGCCGTCGGGACGGATCGGCAGGATCGAGGCCGCGGTCTGCTCCCCCGGTTTGCGGACGATCCCGGTCACGTCGACCCCGCGCCGCTTCATCATCATGACGAGCAGGTCCCCGAGCTCGTCGTCGCCGATCGCCCCCACCGAGGACACCGGGACACCGAGCGCGGCCAGGTCGACGGCGGTCGCGGCGGCGGCGCCCGCGGCGGTGACCCGGATCTGTTCCAGCAGGTGGGTGTCCTGCCCGGCGGGGATCGACTCCACCGGTCTGGCGAGCACGTCCACGATGTGCACGCCGAGGGAGACGACGGTCATGGTGAGTCCTCCTCGTGTCTTCAGCGGATAATAGACGGGCGCCCGACTAAAATGTCAACGAATCCAGGCGAAAGGGGCGAGGTGCCGAAGATCGTCAATCACCGCGAGCGCCGCGAGGAGGTCGTCGAGGCCGCGCGGCGCATCATCCTGCGCGAAGGGATCGAGGCCGCCACGACCAGGGCCATCGCCAGGGAGGCCGGTTACTCCAACGGCGTGCTGACCCACTACTTCGCCGACAAGGACGACATCATGCTGTCGGCGCTGCGGTCCTCGCACCGGCGCATCGTGGAACGCCTGCGCGGCAAGCTGGCCGGTCTCACCGGGCTGGCCGCGCTGCGCGAGCTCCTCCTCGACAACCTCCCGCTGGACGACGAGCGCGCCGCGGAGAGCGGGCTGGAGATCGGCTTCTGGAGCCGCAGCATGACCAGCCCGGCGATGCTGGAGGCACAGCGCGCCGAGGCAGAGGAACTGCGCTATCTGGTACGCAGCCTGCTCGGCGCGGCGGCCGGCGGCGGGGAGATCGCCACCGCCGACGATCTCGACGACGTCACCGAGCGGCTGCTCGCCCTCGTCGACGGGCTGAGCGCGCACCACCTGCTCTATCCGGACAGGCTCGGCGCCGCGCGCCTGGAACGGATGCTCGACGCCGAGCTGGACCGCCTGCGCCCGAACGGCGGGCGGGCCGGGCCCGGCTCTCAGGCCGGCGGCGCGTAGGGACCGCCTGCGCCCCGCCGGAGAGCGGGCCCGGCCGCGCCCTCAGGCCAGCAGCGCGTGGAGCCGGTCGGCCACCCCCCTGGCGGTGGGCCGTTTGGCCACGTCGCCGAGGCAGTCCTGGACCAGGTCCGACAGCTCGGGCTCCAGGCCCGGGTCGATCGACGGCGGCGTGCTGTTCAGCCTGCGCAGGGTCAGCAGCGGGTCGTGGGTGGGCAGCTCCCCGTAGAGCCCGTTGCCGCTCACCGCCCAGTGCAGCGTCGCGCCCAGCGACCACACGTCCCCCGCGGGGCTGGGAGTCTCCCCCTGCAGCAGCGTGGGATCGGTGAACTGCGCCGATCCGATGTCACCCATCCCGGTCACCGTCGCACCCGGCGTCAGCACCTGCGACAGGCCCAGGTCCGAGAGCTTGCCGCCGTCGTCGGTGAGCAGCACGTTGCCGGGACGGATGTCGCGGTGGACGATCCCCTCCTCGTGCAGCGCCTGCGCCGCGTGGGAGACGCAGGCGATCGAGCGCAGCACCCGCTCGCGCGAGGGGCGCTCCGCGGGACGCGCCAGCGAGCCCCCCGGCAGGTACTCCATCGAGTAGTAGAACACCCCGCCCTGCTGTCCGGCGTCGTAGAGCCGCACCAGATAGGGCGAGCGCACCGCGGCGAACGCCTTCAGCTCCCTCGTGGCGCGCCGGAACGCGTCGTTCCCGGTGCCGCCCACCACCTTCACCGCGACCAGGTCCGCCTCGACGGGCAACCGTTCCGGCCGTTTCGCCACGTAGAACTCGCCGTGGTTGCCCGCCCCCAGTGACCGGACGAACTCGTAGTCGGCGATGCCTTCCACCAACGGTCTCCCTCCATGCCCGCGCAACGTTCGCGACGACATTCCCCACACGGTAACGTCGCCCTCGACATTCTCGGGGCTTTTCTTTGCTTACGGAAAGCGTGCCGTCACGTGCTCCATATGGACCTGCTCCTGCTCGACCTCGTCATCGTCCTCGCGGCGGCCCGGCTGTTCGGAGCGCTGGCCAGGCGACTCGGCCAGCCGCCGGTCATCGGCGAGATCGTGGCGGGCATCCTGCTCGGCCCCACCCTGCTGGGCCCCCTGATCGGCGACGAGCTGTTCGGCCCCGAGATGCGGCCCCCGCTGCAGGCCCTGGCCAACGTCGGCCTCGTATTGTTCATGTTCGTCGTCGGCCTGGAGCTGGACCAGAAGCTGGTCAGGGGCAAGGGCCGGATCGCGGTGACCGTGGCGCTCGGCTCGACGGTGGTGCCGTTCGTCCTGGGGTGCGTGCTCGCGCTGGCCGTCGCGGGCGAGCACGTGGGCGGCGACAAAACCCTGCCGTTCGTGCTGTTCATGGGCGCGGCGATGGCCGCCACCGCGTTCCCGGTGCTGGCCAGGATCCTCACCGACCGGGGAATGCAGCGCATCACGCTCGGCGGCCTCGCCCTGGCCTCGGCCGCCGTCATCGACGTGCTCGCCTGGACCGTCCTGGCCGTGGTGGTCGGCATCGCCGGGGCGGGAGAGGCCGAGGGACAGTGGAAGGTCCTGCTCGCCCTGCCGTACGCGCTGGTGATGTTCCTGGTGGTCAAGCCGCTGCTGGCCCGCCTGGTGCCCGCGTACGAGAGGGCGGGGCGGCTCACGCCCGGGCTGCTCTCGCTGGTGCTCATCGGCCTGATCGGGTCGGCCTGGGCCACCGAGTGGATGCACGTCCACTTCATCTTCGGGGCGTTCGTGTTCGGCACGGTGATGCCCCGCGAGGGGGCCGAGCGGCTCAACCACGAGATTCTGGAGCGGCTGGAGCAGCTCGCCGTGCTGCTGCTGTTGCCGATGTTCTTCGTGGTGGCGGGCCTCAACGTCAACCTGCGCGAGCTCGACCTGTCCAGCCTCGGCACCCTCGCCGCCATCCTCGCCGTCGCGATCGGCGGCAAGGTGCTCGGCTCCTACGCCGCCGCCCGGACGCAGCGGCTGCCCGCCCGGCAGTCCTGGACGCTGGCCGCCCTGCTCAACACGCGGGGGCTCACCGAGATCGTCATCCTCACCGTCGGCCTGCAGAAGGGCGTGCTCGACGACGAGCTGTACTCGCTGATGGTGGTCATGGCCCTGGTCACGACCGCGATGACCGGCCCGCTGGTGCGCAGGCTCTATCCCGACCGGCGGGTGGCCCGCGACGTCGCCGACGCCGAGCGCGCCGCCCTCGGGGTGACCGCCGCCCACCGGGTGCTGGTGATCGTGCCGGAGCCTCCCGCCGAGCAGGCCCCGCTGGTCGGCCTGGCCACCACCCTGGCCCTGTCGAGATCCCCCTCCGAGGTGGTCCTGGGCCACCTGCGCCCCTACCCTGCGGGGCGCCTGGAGGTCGGCAGCGGCCTCTCCTCGGAGCTGGCCGAGCTGGCCGAGACCCTCCAGGAGCTGGAGACGCTGGCCGCCACGGCCCGCGAGCGCGGCCCGGACAGCAGGGTGGTGAGCCGGTTCAGCGCGGACGTGGCGGGCGAGCTGCCGGGGCTGGCCTCCGGTGCCCGCCCCGACCTGCTGGTGCTGCCCGCCGATGTCCCCGGCCACGCCGGGGTGCGCGACGGCGCCACCTGCCGCGTGGTGACCGTGGCCGGACCCGGACCCGGCTCGCCGTCCGAGTCCCCGTCGTCCCCGTCGTCCCCGTTCGGGCAGGCCGTGCCCGGCTCTGGGCCCGGCTCTGCGCCCGGCTCCGTGCCGGGGCCGGTGGCGGTGCACCACGGCCCGGGAGGCGACGCGGCCGCCCACGTGGCGCTCACCCTGGCGACGCTGCAGGGACGTCCCCTGGTCCTCACCGGGGGAAACCGGGCCTCGGCACTGGCCCAGCGGCTGGTCAGGCTCGGGGTGGAGGCCACCTCCGGCCCGGTCCCGGAAGGCGCGCTGGTCGTGGCCGCCGACACCGCGAACGCCCCGGAGGGCGCCCACCTGCTGGTCCGCGCCGAGCAGGACGCCGACCCGGTCGACTGGGCCGAGGCCGTCTCCGCCCTGCGCGTCCCGGTCGCACCGGTCGCACCGGTCGCGCGGCCCTGACCGCCCGGCCTTCCCGCCTTCCCGCTCCGGGAACACCGGGAAAGCCCGGAAGCCCGAGAACACCGGAAGCACCGGAAGCACCGGGAAACAGCACCTCGGGAACGGCGGCTCCCTCGAAACCCGGAGAACACCTCGGGCGGCACGGCCGTGGCCGTGCCGCCCGGAAGGCGAGAGGCGTTCTCAGAGAGGTGTTCTCAGAGGCAGGTGTTCCCAAGGGGCGGGTGTTCCCAGCGGCAGGCGTCCTCAGCGGTTGCGGTGCGACTCGTAGCGCATGGTGCGTGAGACGCCGATCCGCACGGTGGTGCCGGGCAGGATCGCGACCGGCTCGTTCGGCGGGATGTCGTAGAAGTTGGGGTCGCCGGGCGGCTGGATCTGGGTGCCGTTGACCGACCCCAGGTCGACCAGGTTGACGTCCCAGCCGTCCAGCGCCACCCGCAGGTGACGCCGGGAGACCGAGCCGTCGGGGCTGGTGACCTTGGCCGGGCGCACCGAGCCGTCGGCCACCTCGGGAGCCCGCTCGGGGTCGCGGCCCACCAGGTAGTCGGTGTCGAGCCGCAGCGTCAGGCCGTCGTCCAGGAGCAGCACCCCCAGCGGCGGGCGCGGCCCCTTGTAGGGGACGAGGGTGCGCTGGACCAGCGCGATGCCGCAGACCGCGCAGTAGGGCACGCGAGGGTCGTTGAAGTGGTCGTTCTTGCAGTCGACCCCGTAGACCAGCGGCCGCGCCTCGGGCTCGGCCGCTGGGCCGGAAGGCTCGCTCCCCGGCTGCGAGCCCCCGGGTGTCAGCAGCTCGTACTCGAACGGCTGGTCGCGCACGTCGATGGGGTCCCCGCCCATCCCGCTCGCCATGGCGGTGTCGATGTCCTCGTGGTGGACGACCGCGGGGGCGGGCCCGGTGGATGGGCCGCCGGCGTGGGCGCCCGGGTGGCCGGGAGAGGAGAGCGGGCCCTGCGGCATCGGCTCGGAGTGCCACCCCTGCGGCTGCGGCTCGCGCCGCGGCTCGGCCGGGGGGGCGACCGGGGGGTAGGGCTCGGCCGGGCCCATCGGGTAGGGCGCGGGCGGGGCGGCCTCCGGGGGCGCCGACCACTCGGGGGGCGCCGACCGCTCGGGCGGCGCGGGCATCGGGGTGGGTGCGGGGACCGCGGGCTCCATCCGGGGCGCGGCCTGCTGGACGTTCTGCTGGGCGTGCTGCCCCTGGGGCGCGGCGGACTCCGTCCGCGGCACGGCCCGCGGGGCGGCGCCCGCCTCGGTCGGGTCACACCGGACCCCGCCCGCGACGATCACCCCGGCGTCCAGCCGGGACAGCGGGTGCGCGTCCCCGGCGTCGGGCAGGCGCAGCTCCACCTGGGTCACCGGACCGGGGACCAACCGGTCGGACCAGGTGAGCGCGTCACGGCCGGCGAGCTGGATCTCACCGTTCGCGCCGGTCACCGACGCGAACGCCGGGCCGCTGACCAGGACGGCCACTCCCCCGCTGACGGGGCCGGCGACGGCGCACGCCACCGGCTCGCCCATCATGACGGCGAGGATCTGGGCGACCCGGCGGGCCAGCGCCCGGCCGTCGCCGCCGGAGGCCGCGGTCTCCCGCAGCGCCCCCAGCAGATCCTCGACGACGGCCTCGGCCGCGTCGCACACCAGCAGCAGGCCACCCTCGTGGGCCACCAGCCCGTTGCCCGGAAGCGGACGCACCACCCCGAAGCCCTGGTCGGTCACAGAACTCTCCCTCCCCGGAAACGCCACCGGATGAACGGCACCCTCATGGGACCGTTCGTCACCAACCAGATGCATACCCAGACGACGGTGAAGTGCGTCCAGAAGGCGGCAGGCGGGACCGGATCGATGAAATCAACTGCACCGGACCGTAGCAAAAAGTACAGCACAAGACCTTCGGGCACGAGTGTCAGCAGGCCGAAGAGGGTCGGCCAGTCCTTCTCCCATCTGAACTGCATCAGGAAGTGGTATATCAGCTCCCAGACGACCCCCAGCACGGCCACCGCCGCGATGACGAGGAGGCCGTTGACGTAGCGGCCGGAGAGCGGCCCGGAAACGGGAAGCAGCGGAACGATCAGCAGGGTGATGACCACGCCGACGGTGGCGAGCATGAACAGGCGCGTCTGAATACGGCCCAGCAGGGTCGGAACCACGGGAGATACTCCTTACACCGACGAGTTGCGGGCCCATTTGAACCACTGCGAGGTCGACCGCAGCGGTCCCATCTTCTTGACGAATCCTCGCCGTGCCAGGTCGTCGGCTATCTCCTGGGCCGCGATCTGCAGGCCGAGGAAGGTGTCGACGCCGGGGAAGTAGCCGCCGAGCGTGGCCGACCCGGAGGCGTAGAGGGCGCCGTCGCCGCTGGCGGTCCCCTTCACCTCGAAGTGGCGCTCCACGTCCAGCCTGCCCACCGGGTTGCGGCCCGCCCCGCCGTACTGGAGCAGGTCCGCGAAGATCCGGTGCTCGGCGATGTCGGCCTCGAGGCCCGTGCAGTCGATGATGTAGTCGGACACCGGCTCCCTGACGATGCCGTCGCCGCTGCGCACGTAGCTGACGAGCCGCCCGTCGCGGCTCTGCTCCACGCGGTCGACGGTGCCCTGCACGGCGTGGTAGTAGCCCCCGCTGCGGCCCGCCCGCATCTGCTCCTGCCAGCGCCGCCTGAAGGGGGTGTTGGTGCCGCCCATCTCCTTGTACTTCTTCGCCCGCTCGGGCCCTTCCAGCTTGCGCATCTGCGCCTTGAGCTGGCCGCCCCACACCGACTTGGGGTAGTTGAAGCCCTGGTAGGCCCAGCCGTCCCCGCCCTTGCGGCGCGACCAGACGTGCGGGCCGTGCGAGCCGCTGACGAACGTGCGGAAGATGTGGATGATCTGCGTCTGCAGGTTGTACTTCTCCCGGTCGTCGAACAGCCGCTGGAGCACCCGGGAGGCGACGATGCCGCCGCCGCGGATGACCACGGTGCCCGGCCGGGTCTTCAGGAACTCGTACACCTGCTCGTGCGGCTCGTAGGCGTTGACGACGTGCTGGTAGTCACCGTGCTTGGTACGGAACTCCTGCAGGTCGGGCAGGAACTTCAGGCCCGGGTAGCCGACCGCGACGTGCACGAAGCGCGAGCGGAAGATGATGCGCTTGGTCGGCGCCGCGCCGTCGGGCGGGGTGACCACGGTGAAGTAGCCGCCGCCCGCCCTGCGGCGGATCATCCGCACCTGGCCCTTGACCAGCATGTCCCAGTAGTCGATGCGCTTGGCCTCGCGTTCGAGGTTCTCGAAGACGGTGCCGGCGCGCGGGGTCCAGTAGTCGTTCAGGAGCGGCTCGGTGAGGATCTGCCACAGGTACGACGGTTTCCTCTCCTTCCACGCCTCTTCCAGGGCGTAGGAGGGGAATCCCCACAGGTTGTCCGGGCGGGAGGAGGAGTCGGAGCGGATCCGCTCCCCCCGGGGGATCTGCGAGCACCTGGTGAGGAACTCGTAGGTCTGCCACGGATGGTCGATGTTGGACACCACCCGCATCTGCGAGGTGGGAACGCCGTAGATCCTCAGGTAGTCGAGCGTCACGAAGGACCCCATGCCGCCGCCGACCGTGAGGAAGGGGATGTCGTACATGGGGATGCCCGCGGCCGCGACCATCTGGTCGGTCCATTCGGGGGCGCCGAGAAGATCCGGCGTCAGATCGCCGGCCGGAGCCGGTGTTCGGGGGGGTGCCAATTGACGTCCCTTAAGCTACTTGGCCGGCCGGTTCGCCGGCCAAAACCCTGGTCCTGGTATGTGCCGAAAACGAGGGGACGAACACACCTGATCCTCTCCTGCCGTCCCCGTCATCGGCGAGTATCCAGTGAGACGCATGTGAACCACCTGCGGTTCGCTTAAACCCCGCTGAACACGCGGTTCACGTCCGAGGTCGCGAGCACGCCGAAGATCTCGCCGCCGCGCTCCACCAGGAGATACTCCCCCGCCGGGGACTCGCGCATGGCGTCGATCAGCGGCTCCCCCTCCAGGTCGGCGGCGAGCACCAGCGACGGCTCCAGGCTGCGCGCCAGCGAACCCGCCGTCACCCAGGGGCGGCGGCTCTCGGGGGTGGCCTCCACCGCGACCTCGTTGACGATGCCCGTGGGGTGGCCCTCGTGGTCGACCACCACCATCGCCCCCGCCCGTGCCTCCGCGGCCCGGCGCAGGGCCTCGGCCAGCGGCACGTCTCCGGTCACCGCGATGGCCCGCCTGGCCAGGGCGCGGGCGTTGACGGCGGGGATGCGGGCCCGCACGCGGGCGCCGCGCAGCGCCTGGGTGGCGCCGAACCAGATGAAGGCGGCCAGCAGCATCGACCAGACGAGCGTGATCGTCTCCGGCTCCTGCCCGGCCACCAGCGGCAGGCCGACGGACAGCACAACCAGGGCGACGGCCAGCACCCGGCCCGCCCAGGCGGCCGCGATCGTGCCGGAGACCGGCTTGCGGGTGATCTTCCAGACGCCCGCCCGCAGCATGCGCCCGCCGTCGAGCGGCAGTCCCGGCAGCAGGTTGAAGACCCCGACCAGCAGGTTGGCGAGCCAGAGCTGGAAGACCAGGACGCCGACGATCGTGTCGGGGGAGATCACATAGGAGGCGGCGAAGCCGAGCGCGGCCAGCCCGAGCGAGAGCAGCGGCCCGGCGAAGGCCACCATGAACTCCCTGCCCGGGGTCTCCGGCTCGCGCTCGATCTCCGAGACGCCGCCGAGGAAGTAGAGCGTGATGCGCCGGACCGGCAGGCCGTACATCCTGGCCACCACGCAGTGCGCCAGCTCGTGCAAAAGCACCGAGACGTACAGCAGCACCGCGAAGACGAACGCGACGACGTACGTGAGCGGGATGCTCAGGTCGGGCAGCCGGTAGGCCACCACGCTCTGGAACGAGTAGGTGATGAAGGCCGCCACGATGAACCAGGTCGGCGAGACGTAGATCGGAATGCCGAACGGGCGGCCCATCCGCAGCCCCGGACTGTCCTGGCGTGGGCTGTCGCTGCTCACCGCTGGCTCACCATTCCTCGTTCCCTCCACCCTCAGGCCTCGATGGTACGCGCCATCGGGCCTCCGGCAGACGCCGCGAGGCCGCCCCGGGTCCAAACTGTCGTCACCGTGACCTACAGTGCGGTCATGTCACCGACCGAGCCCACGATCGTCGGAGCCCTCTCGCCGTCGCGCGCGGGTGACTTCATGACGTGCCCGCTGCTCTACCGCTTCCGGGTGATCGACCGGCTTCCCGAGCCGCCGTCGCCCGCCGCGGTGCGCGGCACGATGGTCCACTCGGTGCTGGAGCGCCTGTACGACCTGCCCGCCCCGGAGCGCACGGTCTCCGCGGCCCAGGACCTGCTGGAGCCGCAGTGGCGCAGGCTCCAGGAGGAGGATCCGTCGTACGCGGGGATGTTCACCGGCGACGACGACCGCGCCGAGTGGCTGGCCCAGGCCCGCGCCATGCTGGAGCGTTACTTCACCCTCGAGGACCCCACCTGCCTGGAGCCCGCCGAGCGGGAGCTCTACGTGGAGGCGGTGCTCGGCAGCGGCCTGATGCTGCGGGGCTACATCGACCGGCTGGACGTGGCGCCCACCGGCGAGGTCCGCGTGGTCGACTACAAGACCGGCAGCGCCCCGGGGCCCGCCTTCGAGGCCAAGGCGCTGTTCCAGATGAAGTTCTACGCGCTGGTCCTGTGGCGGTTGCGCGGCTCGGTGCCCCGCATGCTCCAGCTGATGTATCTCGGGGGCGGCGGCGAGGTCCTGCGCTACATCCCCGACGAGGCCGACCTGCTGGCCACCGAGCGCAAGGTCCAGGCCCTGTGGCAGGCCATCGAGCGGGCCCTGGAGACGGGCGAGTGGCGCTCTCGGCCCAGCAGGCTGTGCGGCTGGTGCAGCTACAAGGACCTGTGCCCGGAGTTCGGCGGCACTCCCCCGCCCGTTCCCGAGCGGCAGCCCGGCGACACCGTCCGCAGCAACCGGCGCCCCGCCAGGACCTCGAGGGCGGCCACGGACGAGCTCTGACGCGCTCTCCGGGACGGATGCTCTTCGAAACGGATGCCGGAGCGGCGCGGACGCGTCCGGTGGCGGCCGCGGCGCCGGCACGGCCTCGCGGCGCGCTCCCCGTCCCGGCCCCGGCCCCGGCCCGTTCCCGGCCCGTTCCCGGCGTGGCCCTCACGGAAGCCCCCGGCCCCGTCCAGGGCGTGTCCCCGCGCATTCCCCGCGCATTCCCCGGGCGGATCCTTCGCGGGGATGAGGGCGATATCCACCTCTGGCAGGGTGGCGCCGCAGGAAGGGCGCCTAAATTGATTGTGTGCGCAACACCATCGGCAGCCTTCGGACGTGGTTCCACGGGCATCCGCTGATTCCCGACGCGATCTTCGGTGGAGCGCTGGCCGCCGCCTCGGTTCCCTTCGCCCACGCGGCTCACGTCTTCGGCGACCCCGACCGCCTCAGGACGCCCGACGCGATGGGCCTCGGCCTGATCGTGGCGGGCTGCCTGTCGGTGGCGATGCGCCGCCACCGGCCGTTCCTGGTGCTCTTCCTGGTCTGTGTGGCCGAGGTCGCGCTGGCCGCCACGGGACGCAACCCCTCCCTGCTCTGGCTCGTCACCCTGGTGCTGGTCTACACGATCGCCGCCGGGCGCGGCCTGGCGCTCAGCCTGTGCGCCCCGGCGCTGGCCCTCACCGGCCACGTCCTGTCGTCGGCGGCGGGCGGCGGGCTCGGCGGGTGGAGCGGTCACCTGCTGATGGCCGTGTTCACCGCCTCCCTGTGGATCGCCGGCCGGAGCGTGCGATTGCGCCGGGCCTACCAGGCGGAGCTGCGCGACCGGGCACGGCGCATGGAACGCGCCCGGGAGGCCGACACCCGGGCGGCCAGGGCCGAGGAGCGTTCCCGCATCGCCCGTGAGCTGCACGACGTGGTCGCCCACCACGTGAGCGTGATGACCGTGCAGGCCGCCGCGGCGCGGCGGGTGCTGGCCAGCAACCCCGACGGGGCGAGGGAGGCCCTGTCGGCGATCGAGAAGCTCGGCCGGACCGCGATGTCGGAGATGCGCAGCATGGTGGGCGTGCTCAGGACCGACGGGACCCCCGCCGAGCGCAACCCGCAGCCGGGGGTGCGTGAGATCCCGGCCCTGGTCGACCAGATGCGCGAGGCGGGGTTGCGGACGCAGCTGTGGATCGAGGACGAGCGGGGCACCCCGGGCGCGACAGGAGCCTCAGGTAAGGGGGAAACCGAGGAAACGGGGAGAAAACTGCCCCCCGGTGTCGACCTGGCCGCGTACAGGCTGGTCCAGGAGGCCCTGACCAACAGCCTGCGGCACGCGGGGCCGCAGGCGCGGGCCTGGGTGACGGTACGGCACGAGCCGGGCGAGCTGGCCGTCCAGGTCGAGGACGACGGCCTCGGCCCGGCGGCGCGCGACGCGGACGAGGAGGTGACCGGCCACGGATTGGCGGGCATCCGGGAACGCGTCGCCCTCTATGGTGGACTTCTGAGGATCGGCCCGCGCGACGGGGGCGGATTCGAGGTCAATGCCCGGTTCCCCCTCAAGGACGCGTGATGACGATCAGAGTGCTGCTGGTGGACGACCAGCCGCTGCTGCGCACGGGCTTCCGCCTGATCCTGGAGGCCGAGCCCGATCTCACGGTGGTCGGCGAGGCGGGGGACGGCAAGGCCGCGCAGGACCAGTCGCGGGCGCTGCTGCCCGACGTGGTGCTGATGGACATCCGGATGCCCGGGGTGGACGGCATCGAGGCGACCCGCAGGATCGTGCGGGAGGCCACCGCGGGCGCGCACGTGCCGCGGGTGCTGGTGCTGACGACCTTCGACCTCGACGAGTACATCGTGGAGGCGCTGCGCGCCGGGGCGAGCGGGTTCCTGTTGAAGGACGTGCCGCCCGAGGAGCTGGTGCAGGCGATCCGGGTGGTGGCGGCGGGCGACGCCATCGTCGCGCCGAGCGTCACCAGGCGGCTGCTGGACAAGTTCGGCGCACACCTGCCCTCGGCGCACCAGCAGTCGACCCCCGCGCGCCTGGACCGGCTGACCGAGCGCGAGCTGGAGGTGCTCCGGCTGATCGCCAAGGGCATGTCCAACGCGGAGATCGCCGCCCAGCTGGTGGTGAGCGAGACGACGGTCAAGACCCACGTCGGCAACGTGCTCACCAAGCTGGGCCTGCGCGACCGCGTCCAGGCCGTCGTCCTCGCGTACGAGACCGGCCTGATCACGCCGGGCGCGCTGCCCTGACCCCCCGGACGTGACCTCCCGAACGTGACCCCCGCGCGCCCGCCCGCACGGGCGTTCCGTACGGGCGGGGTGCGGCGAGTGGTCAGCCGGAGACGGGCTGCGGGGAGGCCTGCCCGGCGGGGGCGTTCTCCGGGAAGTGGCAGGCGACCTGGTGACCCGGGGCCAGCGTCGCCAGCGGCGGCTCCACCGTCTTGCAGATCTCCTGGGCCTTCCAGCACCGGGTGTGGAACCGGCAGGCGGGCGGCGGGTTGAGCGGGCTGGGCACGTCGCCCTGGAGGCGGATGCGCTCGCGGTCCCTGCGCCGGGCCGGGTCGGGGACGGGCACCGCGGACATCAGCGCGGTGGTGTACGGGTGCATGGGCGACTCGTACAGGTCCTTGCGGTCGGCCAGCTCGACGATCTTGCCGAGATACATGACCGCGACCCGGTCGCTGATGTGCCGGATGACCGACAGGTCGTGCGCGACGATGACGTAGGTCAGGTCGAGCTCGTTCTGCAGGTCCTCCAGGAGGTTGACCACCTGGGCCTGGATCGACACGTCCAGCGCGGAGACCGGCTCGTCGGCGATGATGAGCTTGGGCTTGAGGGCGAGCGTGCGGGCGATGCCGATGCGCTGGCGCTGGCCGCCGGAGAACTCGTGCGGGTAGCGGTTGTAGTGCTCGGGATTGAGCCCGACCAGCTCCAGGATCTCCTGGACCGCCTTCTTGGTGCCCTGCTCGGTCTGGATCCCCTGGATGCGGTACGGGGCCCCGACGATGGCGCCGACCGTGTGGCGGGGGTTGAGCGACGAGTAGGGATCCTGGAAGATCATCTGCACGTCGCGGCGGAGCGGGCGGATCTTGGCCTGGGACATGTGGGTGATGTCGTGGCCCTCGAAGACGATCTTGCCGCCGGTGGGCTCCAGCAGGCGGGTGATCAGCCGTCCCGTGGTGCTCTTGCCGCAGCCCGACTCGCCCACCAGGCCGAGCGTCTCGCCCTTGCGGACGTCGAAGCTGACCCCGTCGACCGCCTTGACCGCGCCGACCTGCCTGCGCAGCAGTCCCTTGGTCACCGGGAAGTGCTTCTGCAGGCCCTGCACGGACAGCAGCGCGTCGGCGGGGGACCTTTCGGCCGCGCCGCCCTTGTCGTCAACGACGTTGACCGAGGTCACGCGTCCTCCCTAACCCGAGACGTGCTGTGCTGACCGGCTCGCTGGCTCACGTGCTCTCCATCATCGGCTTGATCTCGTTCTCCCAGATGGACCGCCGTTCCGCGCGGGGCATGTGGCAGCGGACCAGGTGGCCGCCGTCGGTCTCCAGCAGCTGCGGCACCTCCGAGGTGGCCTTGCCCTCGGTACGGCCGGCGAAGGCGCAGCGGGGGTTGAAGGCGCAGCCGGACGGCACGTTGATCAGGGAGGGCGGGGAGCCCTTGATCGGGAGCAGCCGCTCGGTGGGCTCACGGTCCAGGCGGGGCATCGATCCCAGCAAACCCCACGTGTAGGGGTGCTCGGGCCGGTAGAAGGTGTCCTCGGCCGTGCCGTACTCGACGCACTTGCCGCCGTACATCACCAGGATGTCGTCCGACAGCTCGGCGACCACGCCGAGGTCGTGGGTGATGACGATCAGCGCGGAGTTGAACTCGCTCTGCAGGTCGCGCATCAGGTCGAGGATCTGCGCCTGGACGGTCACGTCGAGGGCCGTGGTGGGCTCGTCGGCGATGAGGAGCTCGGGGTCGCAGGAGAGCGCCATGGCGATCATCGCGCGCTGGCGCATGCCGCCGGAGAAGTGGTGGGGGTAGTCGTCGACCCGCTTGTCGGGCTGCGGGATCCCCACCCGGCCGAGCATGTCGATCGCGTGCTTGCGGGCGACGGCCTTGCTGACCTTGTGGTGGATCCGGTACGCCTCGATGATCTGGGCGCCCACGCTGTAGTACGGGTGCATGGCGGACAGCGGATCCTGGAAGATCATCGCCATCTTCTTGCCGCGCAGGGTCCGCACGTGGTCGGGGCTCGCGCCGACGAGCTCCTCGCCGTCCAGCCAGATCTCACCGGAGATCTTGGCCCGGCCACCCTTGTGCAGGCCCAGGATGCCGAGGCTGGTCACGCTCTTGCCCGAGCCCGACTCGCCCACGATGCCCAGGGTCTTGCCCCGCTCGAGCTTGAACGACAGGCCGTCGACGGACTTGACCAGGCCGTCCTCGGTCGGGAAGTGGATGCGCAGGTCGCGCAGTTCCAGGAAGGACTCCGGTGCGGGAGTCGTCATGAGAGCCTCACCCTCGGGTCGACCACCGCGTACAGGACGTCCACGATGAGATTGGCCACGACGATGAAGATCGCCGCGAACAGGGTCACGCCCAGGACGACGGGCAGGTCGTTGCTCCGGATCGCGTCGATGACCAGCTTCCCGATGCCGGGGATGGAGAAGGTGCTCTCGGTGAGCACCGCGCCGCCCAGCAGCAGGCCGAGGTCCAGTCCGAAGATGGTGAGGATCGGGGTCAGCGTGGCCCGCAGCGCGTGCTTGGTCACGACCGTCCGCTCCTTGAGGCCCTTGGCGCGGGCCGTGCGGATGTAGTCCTCGCCCATGGTCTCCAGCATGCCCGCCCGGGTGAGCCGGGCGTACAGGGCGGCGTACAGGAACGCCAGGGTGATCCACGGCAGGACGAGCGCCTGGAACCACATGACCGGATTCTCGGTGAACGCCGTGTAGCTGCCACCGCCCGGGAAGATCCCCAGCGTGTACGCGAACAGCGACAACGACACCAGGCCGGTGAAGTAGATGGGGAGCGACACTCCGGCCAGGGCGATCGTCATGGCCGTCCGGTCCATGGCGGTGCCGCGTTTCAGCGCGGAGATGACGCCCACGCTGACGCCGACGACGACCCAGGTGACCGCGGCGCCCAGGGCGAGGGAGATCGTCGCGGGGAGCCGGTCGAGCAGCGTCGGCCAGACCGGCTGGTTGTTGTTGAAGGAGAAGCCAAAGCACGGGGCCGGGCACTCGGCCTTGCGCGGGCCGAGCGAGTAGTCCTGACCGGCGACGATGCCCTGCGCGAACCGGCCGTACTGCACCAGGAGCGGATCGTCCAGATGCAGCCGCTTGACGGCGCCCTGGATCGCCTCAGGGGTGGCGTCTCGCCCGACGTAACGCGACGCCATGCCCTCGGGGGTCTGCCCCAGGGCACGCGGGATGAGAAAGAAGATCGCGAAGGTGGCCATGCTGACAATGGCGAGCATCAGCACGGCGGCGATCACGCGGCGGACGATGAAAGCGACCACGATCGTTCGGCCGGTGGTGCCCGGGAGGGTCGCTCCCGGGCACCGTCAGGCCTTCACCTGCCTTTGGCTAACTAGGGAAGGGCTACTGCTGGACGCCGAGCCACGTGTAGTCGTACATGCCGTAGGCCGGGTGCACGTACACGTTGGTCAGGGTCGACGGGCGGAAGATCAGGGTCTTCTCGTAGACGAAGGGCATGAAGGCGGCAGACTCCATGACCTTCTGGTCGACCTGCGCCCAGATCTCGTTGCGGGCCGCGGCGTCGGTGGTCTGGATGCCCTTGTCCAGCAGCTCGTTCACCGACTTGTCGTTGAGCTCCATCATGTTGTAGTTGCCGGAGTCCTTGATGAAGCGACCGTCGACGATCTGCGACAGGAATCCGAAGCCGGACGGCCAGTCGGAACCCCAACCGGCGATCATGATGCCCAGCTTGTTGGCGTGCACGAACTCCGGCTTGCCGGCGTACTGCGCGCTCCAGTCACCCGAGGGGTACTTCTTGATGGTGGCCTTGATGCCGACCCGGTCGAGGGAGGCCTGGAGGGCCTCGGCGACCTGGACTTCCTTGGTGCGGTCACCGCGGACCGCGATGTTGGTCTCGAAGCCGTTCGGCTGGCCGCAGGCCGCCAGGTGCTCCTTGGCCTTGGCCAGGTCACCCTTGTGGTCGGCGCCGTTGGGGTAGAGGTCGAACTGCTTGTAGCCGACCGTGGTCGGGGTCATCGCGGTGGTGCCGATCTCGCCGCCGAGCGGGCCGCCCCAGGGAGCCTGGGTGGCGGTCTTGTCGGTGGCGTACTGCACGGCCTTGCGGCACTCGATGTTGTCGAACGGCTTCACCGCGGTCGACATCATCGCGTAGCGGTTGAACGGCGTGAAGGGGTTGTCCGTGGAGTCCTTCAGCTTGGCGTCCGCGACGATCTGGGCGCGGGCCGCCGGCTGCACGCCGGTGCCGCCGAGGTCGACGTGGACCTGGCCGCTCATGAGGCGCTTGTCGATGTCCTCGGCGTTCTGCTTCAGCTGGACCTCGATGCGGTCGGGCAGCTGCTTGCGGGTGGTGTCGGTGGCCGGGTCCCAGTTCTCGTTCTTGACGAGGTTGAACTGCTTGCCGATCTCGTAGCTCTCGATCTTGTAGGGACCGGTCGAGGCGACGGTCTTCTCGTAGTCGAGGCCGGTGTCCTTGGCCTGCGGCACCGGGGCGGACTGCGGGTTGGCGACGAGGAAGTCGAACTCCGCGAACGGCGCCTTCAGCTTGAAGACGACCGTGTAGTCGTCGGGGGTCTCGATGCCCTTGAAGTCGTCGAGGTTCTTGTCCTTGTAGGGACCCTTGTAGTCACCGGCGTCGAGGTACTGGGCGAAGTACTTCGGACCGTCGGTGAGCTCGGAGGTGAAGTTGCTGCGGGCGATGGCGTACTTGACGTCCGCGGCCTTGACCTCGGTGCCGTCGTCGTACTTGATGCCCTTCTTGATCTTGTACGTCCAGGAGAGGCCGTCCGCGGCCATCTCGCCGGGGCCCTCGGCCAGGTCCGGGACCAGCTTCAGGCCGGCGTCCCCGGGGGCGGGGGCGTAGGTCATCAGCGGGCGGGCGTACAGCCGGGTGAAGTTCCAGTTGAACGCGTAGTACGTGTTGCCCGGGTCCATCGAGTCGGGCTCGTCGGAGTAGGCGAACTTGAGCGTGCCGCCCTTGGTGTCCGAGGCGTTGACGACCTTGGTGTAGCCGTCGTTGTGCTTGGCCGCGGAGGCCGCGGCGCCGGTCCCCTGACTTCCCGAGGACGTGTTGCCACCGCCACCGGCTGTTCCGCCACAGGCGGCCAGTCCCATGGTCAGCGCGGTACCCAGCGCACCGAGCGCCAGTACGTTGATCTTCCTCATCGTGGTGGTATACCCCTTGTCATGAGTGACGGTGATATAGAGGACGGTCGCTTGTTCGCTACCGGGCTCGCGGGTCGAGGGCGTCCCGGAGCCCGTCGCCCAGCAGGTTGAACGCCATGACGGTGATGAAGATCGCCAGGCCCGGGACGATCATGAAGAGCGGGGCGGTCTGGTAGTAGTCGACCGCCCTGGTGAGCATGCCGCCCCAGGAGGCCTGGGGCTCGTTCACGCCGACACCGAGGAACGACAGAGCCGCCTCGAACAGGATGTTCGTGGGGATGAGCAGGGTGGCGTAGACGAGGATCGGCGCCACGAGGTTCGGGAACATCTCACGGAAGATGATGTAGCCGTTGCCCGCGCCCAGGGAGCGGGAGGCGTCGACGAACTCACGCTCGCGCAGCGACAGCGTCTGGCCGCGCACGATGCGCGCGATGTAGGGCCAGTTGAAGAAGCCGATGATGAACACGATCACCGCGATCCGCAGGCCGTTGCCCTGCAGCCCGAGCGCCCGGTCGGGGACGGCGCCGACGATGGCGATCGCGAACAGCAGCAGGGGGAAGGCGAGGAAGACGTCCATCGCCCGGCTGATGAGGGTGTCGACCCAGCCGCCGAAGAAGCCCGCGAGCACGCCCAGCAGCGAGCCGAGCACCACCGAGAGCAGCGTGGCCAGGAAGGCGACCAGCAGCGAGATCTGGGCGCCGGAGAGGATCCGGGCGAAGATGTCACGGCCGTTGACCGGCTCCAGCCCGAACGGGTGCTCAAGGCTGATCCCGCCCCAGGCGCCCAGCGGGGCGCTCGTCATGGGGTCGATGAGGTCGTTGTTGGGAATGTTCGGAGAGTCCCCGAACAGCGCGATGATCCCGCCGAACGGACGCTCCGCGAAGATCGCGATCAGCGTCAGGAAGACCACGACGAAAGCGCCGATGATCGCGGCCTTGTCGCGCTTCAGGCGCAGCCAAGCGATCTGGCCGAGAGAACGGCCTTCGATGGCTTTTCCGCCCACCCCTTCGAGAACGGCCTCCGGCTGGGCCTCCATGGCCGTGCCGGGGACATCGAGCGGTGCGGTCATACAGTGGCCCCCTGGATCCCAGACGACGTTGTCCGTCAACGCGTCCCCCGGGTCGGGGTAGCGCGCCGTAAGTCTACGGGCCGTTATTAGTGGTCCCGTGCGCAGAATCTATGGGCTGAACTGCGCTGACCAGTCCCCTGAGGCGCTATGTGGCTCAACTGTGATTCACGTGAAATTCATTTGTTTTGATCTTGAAGGCAATGTCCGGAAGCCGTTCCGCTTCTGTCTCGGATTCGTGACATGGGAACGGGGCGATGACGTAGCGTCACCCGATTCCCCGGCGCTTCAGGATGTCCTCGATATCGGAGAAGTCGTCGTCGGCCGCCGGCTTCGCCGCGGGCTTGGACCCGGCGGCCCTGGAGACGGGCGAGGGCGCGGGCGTGCGCTTGGGCAGCGGCTGCGTGACGGCGGTCGCCCCGGGCGCGCCCTGCGCCCCCGGTGTCACGGCCCTGTTCCGCCCCGAGGCGGCCGGAGCGCTCGCGACGGGCGCGGGGGAGGCCCCGGACGCCGAGGACGCGGCGGCCCTGAGGCGGCGGCCGCGCAGGAAGCCGGAGACCAGGAAGAGCAGCGCGGAGAGCCCGGCCACCCCCACCCCGGCCCACACCATGGGATTGAGCGCCAGGCCGGTGACGAACCCGACGATCGCCGTGCCGATCTGCCACAGGGTCGGCAGCGCGCCGGTCAGGTAGGCGGCCACGGGCAGCAGCGACCAGGCCGCGGCACGCAACCCCGCCGCGGCCCCCCGGCGCCGCATCAGCAGGAAACTCAGCACCAGCCCCACGCCGGTGACCCCGGCGCAGAGCGGCAACCACGCGATCTGTGTGAACGACATAGCGGACCGCCCCTCGTATCGGCTTACCCGATCTCCATCCTGGCACGTGGAACCGGGACGGGCCCTCCTTCCTGAGGAGGGATCACCCCTTAGGGGATACGGGGCGGTTCGCGAGAAAGATCAGGGACGATCCCCGGCCTCGGACGGCTCGCCGGAGGACAGCGAACGCAGGATCGCCACGTCGACCTCCAGCAGCGAGCCGACGACGAGGCGGCCGGGCGCGGCGGGAATCGGCAGCACGCTCGGCACCGCCACCACCCGGCAGCCCGCGGCGGTGGCCGACGTCACCCCATTCGGGGAGTCCTCCAGGGCGACGCAGCGGGCCGGATCGACCCCCAGCAGCCGGGCGGCCGTCAGGTAGGGCTCGGGGTGGGGCTTGGTCCTGGTGACGTGGTCACCGGTGACCACGTGGTCGAAGTTGTGGTCGCCGATGCTCCGCAGGCACGCCTCGGCGATCGGCCGGACCGACGAGGTGACCAGGGAGGTGGCCAGGCCGTGACCGCGCACCTCGGCCAGCAGCTCGGCGGCGCCGGGCATCATCTCCACCCCGCCCGCGAGCCTGGCGGTCATGCCCTCCAGCATCCAGGTCTCCACCTCGGCGGGGGTGGCGCCCCCGCCGGAGATCCTGAGCATGTAGGCCACGGTGGCCGGCATGGAGCCGCCCACCAGATTCTCCTGGTGGGCCTCCCCCCATTCTCCGCCGAGCCGTTCCATCACCTCGGTCTCGACCTGAAACCAGATCTTCTCGCTGTCGACGAGAAGCCCGTCCATGTCGAAGAGAACCGCTTCCATTCCCGGTGAACCCCCTGCCGATCACACGCCGGTCATACGTTGAAGTAATTGGCCTCAGGGTGATGGACGATCAGCGCGGACGTCGACTGCTCGGGGTGGAGCTGGAACTCCTCCGACAGCTCGACGCCGATCCTGGCCGGATCGAGCAGTTCCATCAGTTGCACCTGATCCTCCAGGTTGGGGCAGGCCGGGTAACCGAAGGAGTAGCGGCAGCCGGCGACGTTGACCTTGAGCATGTCCTCCAGGGACTCGTCGCCGCCGATGCCGAGCTCGGAGCGCACGCGCGCGTGCCAGTACTCGGCCAGGGCCTCGGTCAGCTGCACCGACAGGCCGTGCAGCTCCAGGTAGTCGCGGTAGGCGTCCTTGGCGAACAGCTCGGCCGCGGCCTCGGAGACCCGGTTGCCCATCGT
Organism: Streptosporangium sp. NPDC023825; assembly: GCF_040639575.1. Taxonomy (NCBI): domain Bacteria; kingdom Bacillati; phylum Actinomycetota; class Actinomycetes; order Streptosporangiales; family Streptosporangiaceae; genus Streptosporangium; species Streptosporangium sp. NPDC023825. The sequence goes on from NZ_JBFAAE010000006.1 coordinate 70,229, forward strand.
CGCGACCTGGAAGGCGACGACGTCGACCTCGCCGGAGTCCTTGGAGCGGAAGAAGTCGGACAGGCACAGGTGCCGGTCGCGCCGCTGGCGCGGGAAGGTGAAGCGGGTGCGCTCGTCGCCCCCCTCGTCCAGGACGATCAGCGAGTCGCCGTCGCTGACGCACGGGAAGTAGCCGTAGACGACCGCCGCCTCCAGCAGCCCGTCGGTCTGCATCCGCTCCAGCCACATCCGCAGGCGCGGGCGGCCCTCGGTCTCGACCAGCTCCTCGTACGAGGGCCCGTCGCCGCCGCGCGCGGCCTTGAGGCCCCACTGGCCCATGAACGTCGCCCGCTCGTCCAGGAACGCGGCGTACTCGGCGAGCGGCACGCCCTTGATGACGCGCTCGCCGAGGAAGGGCGCCGTCGGCACCGGGTTGTCGGCGGCCACGTCGGAGCGGGCGGGCAGCTCCTCCACCGGGGTCCTGACCAGCGTGGCGCCGCCCTTGACCCGGCGCTCGCGCAGCGGCGGCAGGCTCGCGCCCTTCTCCCCGCGCTTGACCGCCATGAAGGCGTCCATCAGGCGCAGTCCCTCGAAGGCGTCGCGAGCGTAGCGGACCTGGCCCTGGAAGAGCTCCGCGAGGTCCTGCTCGACGTAGGCGCGGGTCAGCGCCGCCCCGCCGAGCAGCACGGGGAACTTCTCGGAGATGCCCCGGGAGTTCATCTCCTCCAGGTTCTCCTTCATGATGACCGTTGACTTCACCAGCAGCCCGGACATGCCGATGACGTCGGCCTTCTTCTCCTCGGCGGCCTCCAGGATGACCGACACCGGCTGCTTGATGCCGAGGTTGACGACCTCGTAGCCGTTGTTGGAGAGGATGATGTCGACCAGGTTCTTGCCGATGTCGTGCACGTCGCCCTTGACGGTGGCGAGCACGATGCGGCCCTTGATCTCGCCCTCGACCCGCTCCATGTGCGGCTCCAGGTAGGCGACCGAGGTCTTCATCACCTCGGCCGACTGGAGCACGAACGGCAGCTGCATCTGGCCGGAGCCGAACAGCTCGCCGACGGTCTTCATCCCGTCCAGCAGCACGTCGTTGACGATCTCCAGGGCGGGGCGCCGGGCGAGGCCCTCGTCGAGGTCGGCCTCCAGGCCCTTGCGCTCGCCGTCGACGATGCGGCGCTTGAGCCGCTCCCACAGCGGCAGCGCGGCGAGCTCCTCGGCCTTGCTCTCCTTGAGGGCGGCCGCGTCGACGCCCTCGAACAGCTCCATGAACCGCTGCAGCGGGTCGTAGCCCTCCCTGCGCCGGTCGTAGACCATGTCCAGGGCGACCTCGCGCTGCTCCTCGGGGATGCGCGCCATCGGCAGGATCTTGGAGGCGTGCACGATCGCCGCGTCGAGGCCGGCGTTGACGCACTCGTTGAGGAAGACCGAGTTGAGCACGATGCGGGCGGCCGGGTTGAGGCCGAACGACACGTTCGACAGGCCCAGGACCGTCTGCACCCCGGGGTGGAGCCGCTTGATCTCCTTGATCGCCTCGATCGTCTCCAGCGCGTCGCGCCGGGTCTCCTCCTGGCCGGTGGCGATGGGGAAGGTGAGCATGTCGACGAGGATGTCCTCGATGTTCATGCCCCAGTCGCCCGTCAGGTCCTCGATGAGGCGGACCGCGATCTGGACCTTCCGGCCGGCGGTACGGGCCTGGCCCTCCTCGTCGATGGTGAGGGCGACCACGGCGGCGCCGTGCTCGCGGACCAGGGTCATGTTCCGGTGGAAGCGCGTCTCGGGGCCGTCGCCCTCCTCGTAGTTGACCGAGTTGACGACCGCGCGCCCGCCGAGCATCTGCAGCCCGGCCTCGAGGACGGCGGGCTCGGTGGAGTCGAGGACGACCGGCAGCGTGGAGGCGGTGGCGAAGCGGAAGGCCAGCTCCTTCATGTCGGCCACGCCGTCGCGGCCCACGTAGTCGACGCAGAGGTCGAGCATGTGCGCGCCGTCGCGGGCCTGCCCCCGCGCGATCTCCACGCACTCCTCCCAGTCCTGGGCGAGCATCGCCTCGCGGAAGATCTTGGAGCCGACGGCGTTGGTGCGCTCGCCGATGGCCATGTACGAGATGTCCTGGCGGAAGGGGACGCTCTGGTAGAGGGAGGAGGCGCCGGCCTCGGGGCGGGGGCGGCGCGGGGCCGTCTCCCGCCCGCGGACCCTCTCGACGACCTGGCGCAGGTGCTCGGGGGTCGTGCCGCAGCAGCCGCCGACCAGGGAGAGCCCGTAGTCGCGGGTGAAGTTCTCGTGCGCCGAGGCCAGCTCCTCGGGGCTCAGCGGGTAGTAGGCGCCGTCGGAGGTCAGCACGGGCAGCCCGGCGTTGGGCATGCACGACAGGCGGACCCGGGCGTGGCGGGCCAGGTAGCGCAGGTGCTCGCTCATCTCGGCGGGGCCGGTCGCGCAGTTGAGGCCGATCACGTCGACGCCGAGCGGCTCGATCGCGGTCAGGGCCGCGCCGATCTCCGAGCCCAGCAGCATCGCGCCGTTGGTCTCGATGGTCACCTGGGCGATCACCGGCACGTCACGGCCGGAGTCGGCGATGGCCCGGCGGGCGCCGATCACCGCCGCCTTGACCTGGAGCAGGTCCTGGGAGGTCTCGATGATCAGCGCGTCGGCGCCGCCGCCGACCAGGCCGGCGGCGTTGTCGTAGTAGGCGTCGCGCAGCTCGGCGTACGGCTTGTGCCCGAGGGTGGGGAGCTTGGTGCCCGGGCCGATGGAGCCGAGCACGAAGCGCGGGCGGTCGGGGGTGGACCAGGCGTCGGCGGCCTCGCGCGCGACGCGGGCACCGGCCTCGGAGTACTCGAAGACGCGCTCGGGGATGTCGTATTCGCCGAGAGCTGAAAGGTTGGCTCCGAAGGTGTTGGTCTCGACGCAGTCGACCCCCACCTCGAAGTAGGCCTCGTGCACGGCGCGGACGATGTCGGGACGGGTGACGTTGAGCACTTCGTTGCAGCCCTCATGGTCCTGGAAGTCATCCATGGTGACGTCGTGGGCCTGAAGCATCGTCCCCATAGCCCCGTCGGCGACCATCACGCGCTCGGCCAGGACTTCACGGAAAGACGGAGTGCTTGTCATGGGACAAGAGTACTGGGAGCCGTCCGGGCACCCCGGTGCTCGGCGGCGATCTCGACGGCGATTGGATCTTTTGCCCACCTGACCCGGCGATCACCCCTGCCACCGCCCCTGTCGCCGCGCCGGAACACCGTCGCAGCACCACCGCAGCACCACCGCCGGAGCGCCGCGGCACCACCGCCGGAGCACCGCGGCACCGTCGCAGCACCACCGCCGCAGCATCACCGCGGCACCGCCGATGGCCGGTCGCGCCGTCCTCATCGGTACCGGCGATCCACCGGTCCACCGGCGGGCGCGGGGGCGGCCTCCCGTGGCCGCCGGGCCGGAGGCTCACCGGCCCCCGGGGCGGCCGCGAGGCCCGGCGCCGCCCGGCGTGTGGCGGCGCGCGGGTCGCGACGTCCCGATCGCCCGCACCATGTCGGGAAGGTGACGTGAAGGCCCCCTCACCGCATAGGCTTAGCCGGATAGGACGAGAGGTGAGAAGGAGGGGGCGCGTGATCGAGATCGAAGGCCTGCCCGAGCTCGTCGACCCGGTGATGATCGCCGCGTTCGAGGGGTGGAACGACGCGGGTGAGGCCTCGAGCGGAGTGATCGCGCACCTCGAGGAGGAGTGGAAGGCGACCCCGCTGGTCTCCCTGGACCCGGAGGAATACTACGACTTCCAGGTGACCCGCCCGATCGTCGAGATGGGCGAGGGGCTGACGCGGTCCATCACCTGGCCGACCACCAAGCTGTCGGTGGCCAGGCCCCCGGGCGTCGACCGCGACGTGGTGCTGCTGCGCGGCATCGAGCCCAACATGCGCTGGCGCGCGTTCTGCGAGGAGATCGTGCTGGTCTGCCGCGAGCTGGGGGTCGAGCTGGCGGTCCTGCTCGGCGCGCTGCTCAACGACTCGCCGCACACCCGCCCGGTGCCGATCGTCGGGTCGGCGACCGACGAGGGCCTGGCCAGGGCGATCAACCTGGAGCTGAGCCGCTACGAGGGGCCGACCGGCATCGTCGGCGTCCTGCAGCACTCCCTGGGCGCCGCCGGGCTGCACGCCGTGTCGCTGTGGGCCTCGGTGCCGCACTACGTGGCCCAGCCGCCCAACCCGAAGGCCACCATGGCGCTGCTCAGCCGGATGGAGGACCTGCTCGACATCCCGATGCCGCTGGGCGAGCTGGCCGAGGAGTCCCGGGCCTGGGAGCACGGCGTCGACGAGCTGGCCTCCCAGGACAGCGAGGTCGCCGAGTACGTCAAGGAGCTCGAGGAGCGCAAGGACGCCGCGGAGCTGCCCGAGGCGAGCGGCGACGCCATCGCCGCCGAGTTCGAGCGCTATCTGCGCCGGCGCGACCGTGACTCCGACGGCTGAACTCACGGCGTACGGTTACCACCGGACGCTCTTTTTCGCCTAGGTTGAAACCAGGTCGAGCCCGGGGCCGGGCCCGGGCCGACAGGCACTGATCGGGCACGCCCCGCCCCTCCGGGTGCGCGCCGAGCGGAAAACCGGACGTCGGCGGCTCCACGGCCAGCAAGAACCCAGCAAGAACACGGCCCCGTGGACACCGGCGGACGACGCATCACCGTTACGACCATCTGTCCATGTGACTGCGCACGTTAGGGCGACCATGGCGACTCCCTATATCGACCCGTACCAGATCGACCCGTACCAGCACGCCGTCGACCCGCACCGGAACGCGCAGGAGGCGCGGCGCCGCGTCCTCGAGCTGGCCGCGTTCATGAAGCGCGAGGAGGCCGACGACGCCGCGCACCCGCGCTCGCGGGGCACCGCGTCCGGGCACGCCGTCGACATGTTCCTGGCCCTGCTGCAGGACCGGCTCCCGGTCTGGCGGCGCGTCCTCGACGACCTGATGTACCTGGTCGGCAAGGGCCGGGTGAGCGAGAACCTGCTGCCCATCGCGCGAGCGGGCATCGACTACTACTGCGAGGTCCAGGCGGCGGCGCTGCCCGCCTTCACCTCCCCCTCGGTCACCGTCCGCTTCCGCGAGGCGATGCGCGACAGCGACATCGGTCCGATGTCGGAGATCGTGCCGCTCACCGCGTACCTGGCGGCCGAGCAGCGGGCGGGGCGTGTCTCCCCCGGGGTCGTCCCGGTCGCCAGCGCCCGGCTGCTGCTCGCCGGGTGCTTCCGCCACGCCTACTACGAGACGCTTCTGGGCGCCGACGACTTCCTGCCCTCGCGGGACGAGGTCGCCGAGGAGATCGTCCGGGAGCTGAGGCTGGAGCCCCGGCCGGCCTGATCACTCCCGCGATCACCGGTGCCGGGCGGGCCACGCCGGGGTCCGGGCGCTCGAAGGCCCTGCGACCCGGTCGAGCCCGGCCTCCACCGGCCCCGGACGGGCCGGGCCGCCGGCCGTGGCCGCCGACGCCAGGCGGGCCTGGTCGAACCGTGCCCACACCAGCGCGGCCAGGTCCGCGTCCACTCCCAGGGGGGCGGAGACCAGGTCGGCGCCGGACGCCTCCAGGCGGTCCTGGAAGAAGCCGGGGGCCAGGAGGTAGGAGGCCAGCGCGATCCGCGGCGCGGGTCCCGAGCGCAGCCGCTCCAGGGCCTCGGCGACCGACGGGGTGCCCGTCGCGGCGAAGGCCGCGGTGACCGGGCGGGAGAGCCTGACCGACAGCAGCCGGGCCGCCGCCCGCACGTCGGCCAGCGCGGCCGGATCGGACGAGCCCGCCGCTCCCAGGACCACCGAGTCGGCGCCCCTCAGCCCCGCGGCGGAGAGCCGCCTGGCCAGGACGGCGGTGAGCAGCGGGTGCGGTCCCAGCGGGGCCGCCAGCACGGCGTCCGGCCTGGCCGCGGCGACCACGGAGGGCAGGTCGATGTGGACGTGGTAGCCGCCCGCCAGCAGCAGCGGGACCACCACGACGGGGCCGGGCAGACCGGGCAGCACGTCGGCCAGCAGCGGCGAGCTGATCTCCAGGAACGCCTGCTCGACCCGCGTCCCCCGGCGGCCCCCGCGCACCAGGTCCCGCAGTCCGGCCAGGGTCTCCTCGCCCCTCGCGCTGCGCGTCCCGTGCCCGGCCAGGACCAGCGTCGTCACAGGCCTTCACCCCGGTCGCAGGCCAGGCGGTAGCCGCGTTTGACGACTGTCTCGACGATCCCCGCGGGACCGAGGGCACGGCGCAGGCGGGTGATGGCCATCTCGACCGCGTGCTCGGCCGAGTCGCGCGAGGGACCGCCGGGGAGCACGGTCCGCAGGTCGGAGCGGGCCACCACGTGTCCGGGCTTGTCGGCCAGGCGCTTGAGGACCGCCATCGGCGCCGGCGGCAGCGGCTTCAGCTCGCCTTCCACCGCGACGGCGTGGCCGCGGATCTCCAGCCGGTGGCCGCCCGCGACCAGGCGGGTGACGCTGTGCTCTGGCAGGTGCCTGGCGAGGGTACGGGCCAGCGTGCCCAGGCGGGAACGCTCGGGCTGCACGGTGGGCACCCCGCGCGCCTCCAGCGGCGCGGCGGTGACCGGTCCCACGCAGGCGGCGACGACCGGCCCGGCGAAGGCCGAGACCAGCGCGTCCTCCAAGCCGTCCGCGCGGGCGGAGTTGAGCATGGCCAGCACGGCCGGGGCGCTGGTGAAGGCGACCGCGTCCACGCCGCCGGAGATCGCCTGGCTGACCAGGCGCCGCAGCGGCGACACGTCGCGGTAGGGCAGCCACCGGTAGACCGGCACCTCGATGACCTCCGCGCCCGCCTCGCGCAGCGCGGCCACGAAACCGGTCAGCGGTTCCCCGTGCAGCTGCACGGCGATGCGGCGCCCGCGCAGGTCCTGGGCGAGCAGGTGCTGCTTGACCTCCTCGCACGACTCCGTGGGCGGGGTCCAGTGGTCGGTCAGGCCCGCCGCCCTGACCGCGCCGCGCGCCTTGGGCCCGCGGGTCAGCAGCCGGGCGGCGGTCAGGTGCTCGGCGAGGTCGCCGGAGAGCCCCCAGCCCTCGGCCGCCGCCATCCATCCGCGGAAACCGACGCCGGTGGTGACCACCACGTCGTCGATCGGGGCGGTCAGGCTGGCGCGGGTCGCGGCCAGCAGGTCGGCGTCCTCGGCCAGGGGCACCAGCCGGATCGCCGGGGCGCGCACCACCCTGGCGCCCCTGCGTTCCAGCAGCGCGCAGAACTCCTCGCGCCGCCGGGTGGCGGTGACCCCGATCGTGAACCCGGCCAGCGCGTCGGGCGCGGTCTCGGGAGAGCCGACGGGACCGTCCGGAACGGCGGTGCTCATCTGTCGTTCACCACTCCTCGCTCGATGTTTCCTCGGTATCCGGGGTGTCCGGCCGCCCGCGGCCCCACCCCGTGCCCACCCGTGCTCACCCGGGGCCCACCTCCACCGTTCCGCCGGCGACGCGGATCGGGTAGGTCGGCACGGCCACCGCGGGATCGTCCAGGCACACCCCCGTCGCGAGGGAGAACACCTGCTTGTGCATCGGGGAGGCCACCACGGGCTCGCCCGCCCTGGTGCCCATGATCCCCCGGGACATGACGTGGGCACCGCTGAACGGGTCGCGGTTGCCGATCGCGAACAGGGAGCCGTCGAAGGCGCGGAACAGCGCGATCTGCCTGCCGCCGACGAGCGCGCACGCTCCGCGCTCGGGCAGCAGGTCGGCGTAGGAACAGACCGCCGTCCAGGCGATCGTCTCCAGGTCTTCTCCCAGCTCCAGGTCTTCTCTCAGCGCGGTCATCGGTGAAGGCCTCCTCTCTTCGGGTCCTCAGGTCCTCGGGTTCTCGGTGTGCGACGACGGCGATCCGGCACGGCCGGCGCGGGACACGGATCAGGCCGGATCAGGAGCGGACCACCTCCAGCGGGATCAGGACCGGTTTCACCTGGTCGCGCTCGGGCTCGAAGGCGATCGACGGGTCCGGGGTCCCGGGGGCGTTGACGAAGGAGACGAAGCGCCGCAGCTTCTCCGGGTCCTCGATCGCGGCCCGCCACTCGTCGGTGTAACCGGCCACGTGCCGCTCCATCTGGGCCTCCAGGTCTGCGCAGATCCCCAGGGAGTCGTCCAGCACGACCTCCTTGACGTAGGCCAGGCCCTGGGCCTCCAGCCAGGTGGAGGTGCGCTGCAGGCGGTCGGCGGTGCGGACGTAGAACATCAGGAACCGGTCGATGACGCGGACCAGCTCCTCGGTGCTCAGGTCGGAGGCGAACAGATCGGCGTGGCGCGGGGTGAAGCCTCCGTTGCCTCCCACGTAGAGGTTCCAGCCCTGCTCGGTGGCGATGACGCCGAAGTCCTTGCCGCGGGCCTCGGCGCACTCGCGGGCGCAGCCGGAGACGGCCGACTTCAGCTTGTGCGGCGAGCGCAGGCCCCGGTAGCGCAGCTCCAGCGCGATGGCCAGGCCGACGGCGTCCTGCACCCCGTACCGGCACCAGGTCGAGCCCACGCAGGACTTCACCGTGCGCAGCGCCTTGCCGTACGCCTGACCGGACTCGAAGCCCGCGTCCACCAGCCGCTTCCAGATCAGCGGGAGCTGCTCCACCCGGGCCCCGAACAGGTCGATCCGCTGCCCGCCGGTGATCTTGGTGTAGAGGCCGAAGTCGCGCGCCACCTCGCCGATCACGATGAGCTTGTCCGGGGTGATCTCCCCGCCGGGGATGCGCGGCACCACCGAGTAGGTGCCGTTGCGCTGGATGTTGGCCAGGAAGTGGTCGTTGGTGTCCTGCAGGGCGGCCTGCTCGCCGTCGAGGATGTGGCCGTTGCCGAGCGAGGCGAGGATCGAGGCGACGACGGGCTTGCACACGTCGCAGCCGCGCCCGGTGCCGTGCTCGGCGATGATCTGCGAGAACGTGGTGAGGCCGCGAACCCGGACGATGTCGAACAGCTCCGCCCTGCTCTGCGCGAAGTGCTCGCACAGGGCCTTGGAGACCTCGACGCCCGAGGAGACGAGGATCCGCTTGAGCGTCGGGACGCAACTGCCGCAGGTGGTGCCCGCGCGGGTGCACGCCTTGATGCCGGGGACGTCGGTGAGGCCGTGCTCGGCGATGGCCGCGCACACCTGGCCCTTGGTGACGTTGTTGCAGGAGCAGACCTGCGCGTCGTCGGGGAGATCCGTGCTCGCCGGCCCGCCGGTGAACAACAGCTCGCTCGGCGAACCCGGCAGGTCACGGCCGACGAAGGGCTTGAGGGTGTTGTACGGGGTGGCGTCGCCGACGCAGATCCCGCCGAGCAGGGTGCGGGCGTCGTCGCTGACGAACAGCTTCTGGTAGACCCCGCCCACCGGGTCCATGAAGGTCACGTCCAGCGCGCCCTCCATGGCGCCGAACTGGGCGACCTCCACGCCGAGCAGCTTGAGCTTGGTCGACAGGTCCGCGCGGGTGAAGACCGCCTCGCCTCCGAGGATGCGGTCGGCGGCGACCTCGGCCATCGTGAAGCACGGGCCCACCAGCCCGTAGACCATGCCCTCGTGCAGGGCGCACTCGCCGATCGCGTAGATCGCCGGGTCACTGGTGCGCATCCCGTCGTCCACGGCGATCCCGCCGCGCCCGCCGACCTCGAGACCGGCCTGCCTGGCCAGCTCGTCGCGGGGCCGCACGCCCGCGGAGAAGACCACGATCTGCGCCTCGACGGTCTCGCCGTCCGGCTTGACCAGGCCCGCCACCCGCCCGTCCGGGCCCGCGACGATCTCCTTGGCCCCCGCCTCGGTGTGCACGCTCAGGCCGAGCGCCTCCACGTGGCCGCGCAGGACGGCGCCGCCGCCCTCGTCGACCTGCCGGGGCATGAGCCAGCCGCCCATCTCCACGACGTGCGTCGCCAGGCCCAGGCCGCGCAGCGCGTCGGCGGCCTCCAGCCCCAGCAGCCCGCCGCCGATCACGACGCCGCTCGTGGCGCCCGAGGCGGCCGCCCTGATCGCGTCGAGGTCGTCGATCGTGCGGTAGACGAAGCAGCCGTCCAGTTCCCTGCCCGGCACCGGCGGCACGAACGGGCTGGAGCCGGTGGCCAGCACCAGCACGTCGTACGGCTCGCGGTGGCCGTCGGCGGTGACGGCCTCGCGCGCCCGCCTGTCGATCTCCACGACCCTGGACGACAGCCGCAGCACGACCCCTTCCGGCGTCGGATAGGTGAGGTCCTCGACGCTCCTGCCCGTCAGGTAGGAGGTGAGTGCCACCCGGTCGTACGCCGGCCGGGGCTCCTCCCCCAGTACCGTGATCCTTCCTGTGAAGCCCTTGGCGACCAGCGCCTCGACCAACCGGTGCGATGTCGGTCCGTGTCCTACCACGACGAGCCGTGACATGGGGTGTGTTTCCCTTCTCGTCCGATCCGCCCCAGCCTTCACATGCGTCTGGGGGGGAAGTGAGACCGGCATGGAACCGATGGTGCTTTCAGGCGGTTTCACCGCGAGGTCTCCCCTGTTACCGATGTGCTACAAGCCGCTAACCGCGTTCACATTCACGATGAGGCGGATGTGATCTGTCCGTCGGCCGGGCCGGTGCCGCATGTGAGCCGGACGGGCACCCGGCAGGCCGGGGTCACACGCGCGCCGCCGCCAGGCTCGGCACGGATCCCGCGGTCCGCAGGTAACAGGCCCAGGTGATGGCCGCGCACACCAGGTAGAAAACGGCGAAGGAGGCCAGCGCGGCGCCCGCTCCCCCGGTCGCGGCGATGGAGCTGCCGAATCCACGGTTGATGAAGAACCCGCCGAAGGCGCCGATCGCGGAGATGATCCCGATCGCGGCGGAGGCGTCCCGCTTCCCGACGGCCACGGCGGCCTCGTGGGCGTCCGTACCGGGGGCGACGCCCGCCACGGCCTTCGCCCGGAAGATCGCCGGGATCATCCGGTAGGTGGAGCCGTTGCCGATGCCGGTGGTGGCGACCAGGAGCATGTAGGCGCAGAAGAACAGCGCGAAGGCGTGCTGGGACAGTCCCTGCCAGACCAGCGCCGCCGCGCCCGCCATCGCGGCGAAGTTGACGAGCGTCACCCGCGCCCCGCCGAGCCGGTCCGACAGCCACCCCCCGACCGGGCGGATCAGCGAGCCGAGCAGCGGGCCGATGAAGGCCAGCCCCACCAGGGAGGCCTGCTCGGGGAACTGGCTCTTGATGAGCAGCGGGAACGCGGTGGCGTAGCCGATGAAGGAGCCGAAGGTGCCGATGTACAGGACCGACATGATCCAGGTCTGGGCCCGGCCGGCGACCTTCAGCTGGTCGGCGGGACTGGCCTTGGCGGAGGTCAGGTTGTCCATGAAGAAGTAGGCGCCGATCGCGGCGGCCAGGATGAACGGGATCCAGAACAGCCCGGCGGCGGCCAGGCCGAACGCCCCGATCACCAGGGGCATGACGAGCTGGACGGAGCTGACCCCGATGTTGCCGCCCGCCGCGTTGAGCCCGAGCGCCGACCCCTGCCTGTCCTGGGGGTAGAAGTAGGTGATGTTGGCCATGCTGGAGGCGAAGTTGCCGCCGCCCAGGCCCGCCGTGGCCGCGATGACCAGGAACACCCAGTAGGGGGTGGCCGGGTTTCCGACCGCGATGGCCAGCAGCACCGCGGGCACGAGCAGGAGCAGGGCGCTGACCACGGTGAAGTTCCGGCCGCCGAATCTGGCCGGGGCGAAGGTGTACGGGATGCGCAGCGCCGAGCCGATCAGGTTGGGCAGGGCGACGATCCAGAAGAGCTGGTCGGTGGAGAACTCGTAGGAGCCGAGTTGCACGGTCACGATGCTCCACACGGTCCACAGCGTGAATCCGAGGTGTTCGGCGAAGATGGAGAAGATCAGGTTCCTGCGGGCCACCTTCCTGCCGTGCCCCTGCCAGAAGGCGGGGTCGTCGGGCCGCCAGTCGCTGATCCAGGGCTTGGCCATCTTTCCTCCTGCGGTTTCGGGCTGCTTCGATCCCGAAATCTAAGAGGACGGCATTACGCACATTTACTATCTGTGATGGTGCGCCGGTTACGTGTGACTAACCGCGGAAATACGCAATGCACACGTCGCACAGCGGCAACATTCCGGAAACACGAGGGGTTGGAAGCAGTTGATGGTTGAGCGTATATCAGGACGTGTGAGTGATCATGAAAGGGTGGGTTAAGGCGCAGGGTGTCCACCCGATCACCGCTTACCGGTGGTTATCGGGAAGGCGCTCTGCCCGTGCCCGCTCGTAAGGTCGAACGGCTGATCCTGGTCGCAGACGTCGATCCCCGCGCCTCGCACGGCGCAACCACCGTGCCCTGGGGCGGGACCTCAATGCCGCGCTCAATCTGGCCGCGCTCGCGGCCGACGTCGCCCGGAGTCGCGGGGAGACGCAAAACGCCCGTGGAGGAGTGGTAGGACCCGGTACCCGTTCCGGGCGCGCACCGGCGAAACGGGAACCCCGGAAACGGGGAACGCTCCGGCGCAAGCCGGAAGCCGCCTGAGAGCGCGCTTACCACAGCACACTCGCAAACAACGGTAACGGTTGAGTCAGCGCGACAATGGGAATCGTCTCCGGTGCCCATTCGTTCGCTTCGGGGAGTGCGCGTGGCCGTCCAGCCGATCCGTCTGTTCACCGATCCCGTGCTTCGCACGGTGTCCGAGCCGGTGACCACCTTCGACCGCGCGCTGCGCGTCCTGGTCAAATCGCTCCAGGCCACGATGCGGGCCGGGAGGGACCGCGCGGGACTGGCCGCGCCGCAGATCGGCGTCCCCTTGAGGGTCGTCGTCTACGAGCTGGACGGCAGGTCCGGCCACCTGGTCAACCCGCGCCTGGAGCTGTCCGAACGGAAGATCGTGGCCGACGAGGCCTGCCTGTCCGCGCCCGGCCGCTGGTGGCCGCTGGAACGCTCCTACATGGTCACCGCCCGTGGTCGCGACATGTTCGGCAAGCCCGTCACCGTCCGCGCCCTGGGCATGCTCGCCCGCGTCCTGCAGCACGAGGCCGACCACCTCGACGGCACCCTCTTCGTCGACCATCTCCCCGAGGAGGATCGCGAGCGATTCCTCGCCTCGATTTCGTGACTTGCGCATCGCGGTGACATCGGATACCATCGTCTGGTTGCAGTCGTAGTTCTCAGCTTAGCCTTATCATCTCAAGTGCTTATGAGAAGTCCGCCGACAGCGGACGTTACACAGTTTCTCCGGATGGTTTCCGCGGGTGCATGGTAGGGTCCGCAACGCAGCCCCGTGCCGCCGACCTGGTGGTTCGGTGAGGCTCCCAATGAGGAGAAGTAGTTTTGTCTGAGGGCACCGTTAAGTGGTTCAACGCCGAAAAGGGCTTCGGATTCATCGCACCGGATGACGGCACCGCCGATGTCTTCGTGCACTACTCGGCTATCAACTCCGGCGGCTACCGCAGCCTGGAGGAGAACCAGCGTGTCAGCTTCGTCACCACGCAGGGCCAGAAGGGCCCGCAGGCCGACCAGGTTCAGGTCATCTGACCTGGTTTGACCTCAAAGGCTTCAGGCTGAGCCCGCACCGCGCAAGCGGTGCGGGCTCCGTCGTTTCCGGGGCCGTTTCGTCGTTTCCAGGGTCGTTTCCCGGCCCCGCCGGTGGCACCCCCGGAGCCGGGCGCCGCCGCGCTCCGGGGAGCGGCACCGCCCGGATCCCGGGGCCCTGGAGATCCCCGGGCCCCTAGAGCGCGACCCCGAGCAGCGCGTCCACGGTCTCCCTGACGAGGACCGGCGCGTCCGGGTCGCTGCCCCCCTCGGACAGGGCTCGCTCGGCCCAGTCGTCGACGACCGCGAGGGCACCGGGGGCGTCCAGGTCGTCGGCCATCCGGGCGCGCACCCTTTCGAGCACGACACCGGCGTCGGGGCCGGTCTGCAGCCCCGCCGCCGAACGCCAGCGCGCCAGCCGTACCTCCGCCGAGCCCAGCTGCTCGGAGGTCCACTCCCAGTCGGAGCGGTAGTGGTGCGCCAGCAGGGCGAGCCGGATGGCCATCGGGTCGGTCTCCTTGCGCAGGCGGGAGACGAAGACCAGGTTGCCCTTCGACTTGGACATCTTCTCGCCGTCCAGGGCGACCATGCCCGCGTGCACGTAGGCCCTCGCGAAGGGCCACTCCCCGCACGCCACGTGGCCCTCGTGGGCGCCGCACTCGTGGTGGGGGAAGATCAGGTCGGAGCCCCCGCCCGCGACGTCGAAACCGCTGGACAGCTTCGCCAGGGCGATGGCGGTGCACTCGATGTGCCAGCCGGGCCGGCCCTGGCCGAACGGCGAGGGCCAGGACGGCTCCCCCGGGCGCTCCGCGCGCCAGAGCAGCCAGTCGAGCGGATGCTTCTTGCCCGGCCGGTCCGGATCTCCCCCGCGCTCGCCGAACAGGGCGAGCATGCGCTCCTCCGGGTAACCGGAGACGGCCCCGAACTTGGGGGCCGCGGCCACGTCGAAGTAGACGTCGCCGTCGAGGACGTAGGTGGCGCCCTTGTCGCGCAGCGACACGATCAGGTCGGCGACCTGGTCGATCGCCTCGGTCACGGCGACGTAGTCACGCGGTGGCAGGATGCGCAGCGCCTCCATGTCGGTCCGGAACAGCTCGATCTCACGCTCGGCCAGCTCGCGCCAGTCGACGCCGGTCTGCCCGGCACGTTCCAGCAGGGGGTCGTCGACGTCCGTGGCGTTCTGGGTGAAGTGCACCTCGTGACCGGCGTCGCGCCAGGCCCGGTTGACCAGGTCGAAGGCGAGGTAGGTGTTGGCGTGGCCCAGATGGGTGGCGTCGTAGGGCGTGATGCCGCAGACGTACATCCGCGCCGTACGGCCCGGGCTGGTGGGGCCGACCTCTCGCGCGGCGGTGTCGAACAGCCGCAGCGGGGCACCGGCACCGGGAAGCCGAGGAACCTTCGGCTCAGACCACGATCTCATAAAATGAAGCCTATCCAGCGGTTAGACCACCCCGGTCGGCTCGGGATGGTGGATGTACGGGCACTCACCTCAACTCCGGGAGGCGGCCGGATCATTCCGGGCGGACCTCCCGGAAGGCGCCCGGATCACGGGGGTCGGCGGTGAAGTCGTAGCGGACACCGCCGGGCGCCAGGGCCAGCAGGGTGACGGAACCCGAGGCGAAGGTCCGCCCGTCGGGCAGCTCGTGCTGGACGATCATCGTCCGGGGGTCCTCGGAGGGAATCCCCGCCCCGGTGGCGAGCTCCCGCCACTCCTGCCAGGGGCCGTCGAGCTCCGTGGGACGGCCCGCCTTGGCGAACAGGGGGCGGAAGAACGCCACCCGCTCGTTCTCCGTACCGCGCTCCCAGCCACTGTTGACGATCATGTGGGTTCCCGGGGGAAGGTCGTCCCGCTCCAGGGTGATCCCGTCCCAGTGCCACAGGCGGGCTCCGGCGGGATCGGCCCGTAGCAGGTGGAAGGGGTCGTAGTGCCCAAGATCGCCTTCCACGGGGCCGCCTCCGGCCGCCGCCAGGAGCGGCAGGTCGCCCCGCGAGCGGCGGCCCTCCTCGGGGGCGAGCACGCCGAGCCCGTTGAGGAGGGCTCCGACCCGCCTGGCCCCGGGATCGACGGCGAGCCAGGTGCCGCCCGCCTGAAGGTCACGCCCGCCGATCAGGCCGGGCCCGCTCTCCGGCCAGTGCGCGGCCGGCGGAACCCAGGGGCGGCCGACGAACTCGTCGCGCACCCCGACCACGATCAGGGGGATCTCGGCGCTCGGATCGATGCTGACGACAACCGTGCACATGCCCGGAGGCTACGCCCCCACGGGAGGCGGGCGCGGACCGGGGCCCTCCGCCGGAAGGAAGACCGAGGTCACGGAAGCCACCGCGAGGACACCCCGGCTCGCCGGTCCCGCTCCCGCGGGACGCCCGGTGACCGGGGCGGGAGACCCCCGCGCGAGGGCCTCAGATCGGCGGCCAGGGGATGGCGGGCCAGTCCTTGGAGGGAAGGGGGTGCAGACCGGTGTCGAGCAGCCTGCGGACCCGCGACCAGGTGGCCTCGACCTCGTGGAGGGTGAGGAGCTCGCGGAGGCGGCGGCCGAGGCGGCCCCGCTCCAGGTCGGCCTCGAGGCGGGTCAGGACGTTCATGGCCTCGCGGGACAGCGGCTTGCCGCGCCACTGCCACAGCACGGTGCGGAGCTTGTCCTCGGCCGAGAAGGAGACCCCGTGGTCGACGCCGTAGACGTGACCGTCGGCGAGCGGCAGCAGGTGACCGCCCTTGCGGTCGGCGTTGTTGACGATGGCGTCGAAGACGGCCATCCGCCGCAGCGAGGGCTGGCGGCTGCGGATCAGCACCATCAGGTCGGTGTCGGGGTCGGTGTCGATCCACAGCTGGCACATTCCCGGCCCGAAGGGGCCGTCGCGGTAGACGGTGGGCGGCACGATCCGCCAGCCGATCGCCGCGGAGACCTCGTAGGCGGCGACCTCGCGGGCCGCCAGGGTGCCGTCGGGGAAGTCCCACAGGGGGCGTTCGCCCCGTACCGGCTTGTACACGCAGGCCGCCGCGAGCCCGCCGAGCCGGACCGAGCAGTAGAGCGTCATGTTGGTCGCCTCGACCAGGCGGCCCGCCACGTCCAGTTGGCCGTCACGGAGCAGACGCGTCGCGGTCTCGTCGTCCAGCCCCGCGGCCGGCGCCGCACTCAGCGTCGGCTCGCTCTCAGCACTCATTCGCCTCCTCCAGCAGATGAAGCGCTACTACCCCGGTAACCGTTGAGCCGCACACAAATATGCCCCTCGGGATCGAGAGGCTGGGCGCAGAGCGGGCAGGGCGGGCGGCCGGCCGCGACGAGCGCCATGGCCCGCTTGGTGAAGGCCCTCGCGGCGCCGGCACTGATGTGCACGCGCAGCACCGTGGGCTCGACGAGCGGGGACGGCTCGAACTCCTCGTCCTCGGGGACGGCCTCCTTGGCCTCGATGACCACCTGCGCGGCCTCGGGGTCCCAGGCCAGGGCCATGACGCCGACGCGGAAGTCCTCGCTGATCGGCACGTCGAGGGGGGCGTTGTCCGCCAGCGCGGCCGGGGCGACGGCGGGCACGGGAACGTTGCCCTCACCGCGTCGCAACACCTCGTCGAGCAGTTCGTCGAGGCGGTCGGCCAGCGCCGCGACCTGGAACTTCTCCAGGGCCACGGTGGTCAGCCTGCCCTGGCCCCGCGCCTGCAGGAAGAAGGTTCGTGATCCCGGTTGCCCCACGGCACCGGCCACGAACCTCTCGGGTGGATCGTAGTCGAAGACCGGCATAGCCCGACCTTACGTGGTTCCGGATCCGCCGCCGACTGCGGCATCGCTCCCGGTGGGATTTTCTCCCCCGTCCTCGCCCTCCGAACCCTCCCTGAGGCGCAATCCGGCCACATCTCCGCCCAGGTCGTTGAGCCTGAGCACGAAGGGGCGCAAGGGGGTGTAGCGAATGGCGGTGAGCGACGCCGGATCAGCCGTTATCCGCTGGAACTGGTCCAGGTGGAGTCCCATGGCGTCGGCCACGATGGCCTTGATCACGTCTCCGTGGCTGCAGACGAGATAGACCGCCTTCGGGCCCAGGCGCTCGTTCCACTCCCTGACGGCCGTCACGGCGCGGTGCTGCACGGCGGACAGGGACTCTCCCCCGGGGAACGTCACCGCGCTCGGATGGGCCTGCACGACCGGCCAGAGAGGGTCCTTGGCGAGCTCGGCGATCGGGCGGCCCGTCCAGTCGCCGTAGCGGCACTCGCCGAAGCGCTCGTCGGTCAGCACCTCCGCCCCCTGCCGTCCCGCGGCGACCGCCTGCGCGGTCTCCTGGCAGCGTTCCAGCGGGCTGGAGACGATCGCGTCGAGTTCCAGGGTGGTCAGCCGCGCGGCGAGCGCCTCCGCCTGGGCCCGTCCCGCGTCACTGAGGTGCACATCCGGGGTCCAGCCCGCGAGGACCGGACCGGTGAGGTGGGTAAGGCCGTGTCTGGCCAGCAACAAGGTCGTCACGCGGGCAAGTCTTGCAGCCTTCACTCCACTACTTTTAAGTGGCCGGGCGGTAACCTGGCCGGATCATGGAGCAGCGCTATGTGGGCCGGAGCGGCCTGTCGGTGTCCCGCCTGGGACTGGGGACGATGACATGGGGACGTGACACCGGCGCCGAGGAGGCCGCGGCGCAGCTCCGCACGTTCGCCGAGGCCGGCGGCACGCTCATCGACACCGCCGACGTCTACACCGGCGGCGACGCCGAACGGCTGCTCGGGCGGCTGCTGCGCGACTCCGTGCCGCGTTCGGAGCTGGTGCTGTCCACCAAGGCCGTGCTCACCCCCGCCGGGCGCAGGCCCCGCGACGCCTCCAGGAAACACCTGGTCGCCGCGATCGACGCCTCCCTGACCCGCCTGGGCGTCAACGAGGTCGACCTGTGGCAGCTGCACGCCTTCGACCCCGACGTTCCGCTGGAGGAGACCCTGGCCGCCGTGGACGCCATCGTGTCCTCGGGGCGGGCCGCGTACGCCGGGGTGTGCGACTACGCGGGCTGGCAGCTGGCGACCGCCGCCGTGGGGCAGCGGGCGGTCCCCGGCAGGGTGCCGATCGTCGCGGCCCAGGTCGAGTACTCGCTCCTGGCCAGGGAGGCCGAGCGCGAGCTGATCCCGGCCGCCGAGCACGTCGGCGCGGGGGTGCTCGCCTGGTCGCCGCTCGGGCGTGGCGTCCTGACCGGGAAGTACCGGACGGGCATCCCCGCGGACTCCCGGGCCGCGACCCCGCACTTCGCCGACTTCGTCACCCCCTACCTCGACGAGCGGTGCCGCCGGGTCGTGGAGTCGGTGACGACCGCCGCCGAGGGGCTCGGCGTCTCACCGCTGTCGGTGGCCCTGTCGTGGGTACGCGACCAGCCGGGGGTGTCCTCCGCCATCGTCGGCGCCCGCACCCACGCGCAGCTGTCCGGGGTGCTCCAGGCCGAGGACCTGACGTTGCCCGTGGAGATCAGGGAGGCGCTCGACGACGTGTCCGCGGACTGAGAGGCGGTGCCGGAGAGGCTCCGGCGCGAACGGCCTCCCGGGAACACCTCCCGGGAAAAGGAACGGCGCTCCAGGAGAACGAACGAGAAACCGAACGAGAATTCGTCTCGCGTATCACTAGTCGATACCAAATGACAACTTTCCATGGAAAAAACGGGCCTCCCTACAAAACTGTCAAACAGGTGGCAGGGGGACACCTGGATGTCGGCGAGATTCACGGCCGATGTCCGGCCCGGGGCGAAGGAGACGAGTGCGAACTGCGATGGCGGCAGGCGTTCTGGCGCTGGCGCTGGGGGGTGGGGTCCCGACGGTCGCCGTCGCGTCCGCGGGCGCCGCACGGGCGAGTGCCGTCGCGGGACTGGACGACTGCGATCACGGAGGGCTGCTGGGCACCGTGACGGGCCGGGTCTGCCAGGCCGTGGACGGCGTCGTGCACGGCCTCACGGAGGGCGTCTCCCCGCCCGCCCCCTCGTCGGCGCCCTCCGCCGGAGGCGCCGAGGACAACCCCGGGAACGGCAGAGGGAACAACCCCGGGAACGGCACAGGAAACGGCAGAGGGAACAACGCCGAGACGCCCGCCGGCGTCCAGGAGGCGCCCGCCGAGGCGGAGAGCCCGGCACCGGCCCCCTCCTCCGCCAAGACCTCGTCGGGCAACAGGCCGTCCACCGCGAAGGAGGAGGAGAGCTCCTCCGGCGGCACGCAGGCGTCCCGGACTCAGGCCCCCGCCGACGCCTGCGGGGCCACGGCCTCCGCCAAGTGCGCGAACTCGCCGGTGGCCCCCCTCGCCGAGGAGCCGCAGGAGCCCGCCGTCTCCGAGACTCCCCGGCCCAGGGCGTCGCCGAGCCCCAGCCCGTCGCCGACCCCCTCGGCGAGCCCCTCGGGGGACCGGGACGCCGCTCCGGCCAGGAAGAGACCGATTCCGGTGCCGACGGACCGGCCGCCGTTTCCCCAGACGCCGCTCCCGGACACCAGGACGCTCACGACCGAGGTGGGTGAGCCTGCGGCTCCCAGGCCGTCGCCCGTGGTCGACGCCGAGGCGCCCCGGGTGGAGTTGCTGTGGCCCGCCCCGCTGATGCAGGAGCTCCAGCGGCAGATGCGGGACGGGCAGCCGGTGACCCCCAGCCGGTCGTCCGACACGGCGAGCACCGTGCTCACCACGGCGGTGCTCGTCTCGGCCATCCTCGCGGTCCGCCTGCTGTACAGCAGGCGGAGGGTCAGGGAGTCGATACCGTTCGAGCCGGCTCCGCCGGGGCACCACCGGGTGGCCTGACCGCACCGGCCCGGCCCGCGTTCCCCGGCCCGGCCGATCCGCGGTCGCCACGGCCTCGCCGCCACCGCGGTACGGCATCGGCCACGGTCTCGCCGCCGCCTCGGTACGGCACCGGCCCGGCCGATCACCACCCGCCGGGCCGGAGACCGCTCAGGCTCCGATGGCGTGGACGCCGCCGTCGACGTGGACGATCTCACCGGTCGTGGCGGGGAACCAGTCGGACAGCAGGGCGACACACGCCTTGGCCGCGGGGATCGGGTCGTTGATGTCCCAGCCGATCGGGGCCTTGGCGGGCCAGCTCTCCTCGAACTCGACGAAGCCGGGAATGCTCCTGGCGGCCATGGTCCTGATCGGGCCCGCGGCGACGAGGTTGACCCGGATGCCGTGCTTGCCGAGATCGCGGGCCAGGTAACGGGAGCAGGACTCCAGGCCGGCCTTGGCCACGCCCATCCAGTCGTACACCGGCCAGGCCTTCGTGGCGTCGAAGTCGAGGCCGACGATCGCGCCGCCCTCCTTCATGAGCGGGAGCGCGGCCACCGCGAGCGACTTGAACGAGTACGTGGAGACCTGGACGGCGGTCGCCACGTCCTCCCACGAGGTGTTCAGGAAGTTGCCGCCCAGGGCGGTCTGCGGCGCGAAGCCGATGGCGTGCACCACCCCGTCCAGACCGCCGAGGTGCTCGCCGACCCGGTCGGCCAGGGAGTCGAGGTGCTCGGTGTTGGTCACGTCGAGCTCCAGCACGGGGGGCGGCTCCGGCAGGCGCTTGGCGATGCGCTCGACCAGGCTGAGCCGGCCGAATCCGGTGAGCACGATCTGCGCGCCCTCCTCCTGGGCCAGCTTGGCCACCGAGAAGGCGATGGAGGCGTCGGTGAGCACCCCGGTCACGAGGAGCCGCTTGCCTTCGAGAATTCCCACGTCAGTGCCCCATTCCAAGGCCGCCGTCGACGGGGATGACGGCCCCCGTGATGTAGGCGGCGTCCTCGCCGGCCAGGAACCTGACCACGCGCGCGATCTCCTCCGGGGCGGCGTAGCGGCCCAGCGGGATGTTCTTCCGGATCTGCTCCTGGTAGGCCGCGTCCAGCTCGGCCGTCATCTCGGTCTCCACGAAGCCGGGGGCGACCACGTTGACGGTGATGTTGCGCGAGCCCAGCTCCCTGGCGGCCGACCGGGCGAAGCCGATCATGCCGGCCTTGGAGGCGGCGTAGTTGCTCTGCCCGGCCGAGCCGAGCATGGCGACCACCGAGGAGATCAGCACGATGCGCCCGCGCTTGAGCCGCAGCATGCCGCGGGTGGCCCGCTTGGCGACCCGGTAGGCGCCGGTCAGGTTGGCGTCGATGACGTCGGTGAAGGTCTCCTCCTTCATCATCGGCAGCAGCGTGTCCCTGGTGATGCCCGCGTTGGCGACCAGCACCTCGACCGGGCCGAACTCGGCCTCGACCTTCGCGAAGGCGGCGTCCACATCGGCCGTGCTGGTGACGTCGCAGCGCACGCCGAACAGGCCCTCGGGGGGCTGGCCGGAACGGTAGGTGACGGCGACGTCGTCGCCTGCCTGAGCGAGTTCGCGGGCGATCGCGAGGCCGATGCCGCGATTGCCGCCGGTTACGAGAACAGATCGAGCCATGGTCAGACGGTATCGGCTACCGGAGGGTAACCACCTTGTCCGGGAGGGACAAGATCACAGGGCTAGGATCGTTGACATGCGCCAGATCGACTCCGACTTCCTCGCCCTGCCTCTGCGCCGGCTGGCGGACGCGGCCCTGCAGCGCGCCCGGGACCTGGGTGCCGAGCACGCCGACTTCCGGCTGGAGCGCATCCGCGGGGAGACCCTGCGCCTCTCCGACGCCGCGCTGGAAGGTTCCATCGACGCCGACACCCTCGGTTACGCCGTACGGGTCGTCAAGGACGGCACCTGGGGTTTCGCCGCGGGCATCGAGCTCACCCCCGAGGCGGCCGTCAGGGTCGCCGAGCAGGCGGTGGAGGTGGCGGTCGTCTCCGCGGCGGTCAACCGCGAGCCCGTCGAGCTGGCCCCCGAGGCGGTGCACTCCGACGTCACCTGGATCTCCTCCTACGAGGTCGACCCGTTCGAGGTGCCGATGCGCGACAAGGCGGCGCTGCTCGCCGACTGGTCGGGCGGCCTGCTGAGGGATCCCGGGGTGGACCACGTCCAGGCGTCGCTGATGCAGGTCAAGGAGCAGAAGTTCTACGCCGACACGGCCGGGACCGTCACCACCCAGCAGCGGGTGCGCGTCCATCCCCGGCTGAACGCGACGAGGGTGCTGGACGGCCGCTTCGACTCGATGCGGACGCTCGCCCCGCCCGTCGGCCGGGGGTACGAATACCTCACCGGTACCGGCTGGGACTTCCCCAAGGAGCTGGCGCGCATCCCCGAGCTGCTGGAGGAGAAGCTCCGGGCCCCCTCCGTCGAGGCGGGGCTGTACGACCTGGTGGTCGACCCGTCGAACCTGTGGCTGACGATCCACGAGTCGATCGGGCACGCCACCGAGCTCGACCGCGCCCTCGGCTACGAGGCCGCGTACGCCGGGACGAGTTTCGCCACCTTCGACCAGCTCGGCAAGCTGGTGTACGGCTCGCAGGCGATGAACGTGACCGGTGACCGCACCGTCGAGCACGGCCTGTCCACGATCGGCTACGACGACGAGGGGGTGGCGACCAGGGAGTTCGACATCGTCTCCGACGGCGTCCTGGTCGGCTACCAGCTCGACCGGCGGATGGCGCTGCTGAAGGGCCTGGGCGCCTCCAACGGCTGCGCCTTCGCCGACTCCCCCGGCCATACCCCGATCCAGCGGATGGCCAACGTGTCGCTGCGCCCGGCGCCCGACGGTCCCACCACCGAGGAGCTGATCTCCGGCGTCGACCGGGGCATCTACGTGGTCGGCGACAAGAGCTGGTCCATCGACATGCAGAGGTACAACTTCCAGTTCACCGGCGAGCGGTTCTATCTGATCGAGAACGGCAGGCTCACCGGGCAGCTGCGCGACGTCGCCTACCAGGCCACGACGACCGACTTCTGGCGGTCGATGGCGGCGGTCGGCGGACCGCAGACGTACGTGCTGGGCGGGGCGTTCAACTGCGGCAAGGGACAGCCGGGCCAGGTCGCGCCGGTCAGCCACGGCTGCCCGTCGGCGCTCTTCCGCGGGGTGCGCATCCTCAACACCGTCCAGGAGAGTGGCAGTTGAGCACGCGCGGCGAACGGGTGGAGGAAGGCGCCGGCCAGGCGGTCCGGCGGGAGAGGAACGGGATGACCCCCCAGGAAATGATCGAGAAGGTTCTCGAACTCTCCACGGCCGACGACAACGTCGTGATCGTGGACGAGACCTCGAGCGCCAACCTGCGCTTCGCGGGCAACACCCTCACCACCAACGGCGTGTCCCGTTCCGCGCAGCTGACCGTGATCTCCATCGTGGGCCGCGGCGTGGGCGTGGTGTCGCGGGCGGCGGTCCGCCCCGACCAGCTCGACGACGTCGTGGCCGCCGCCGACCACGCCGCCGAGGACGCGCGGCCGTCCGAGGACGCCCGGCCGCTGCTGGAGGGCACCCGCGCCGGCGACTGGGACGCCCCCGCGGGGACGACCTCGATCGGGGTGTTCGGCTCCTTCGCCCCCGCCCTGGGCGAGACCTTCGCCACGGCCGAGGCCGGCGGGCGCAGGCTGTACGGGTTCGCCGAGCACACCGTCACGACGACCTTCGTGGGCACCTCGACCGGCACCCGGCTGCGGCACACCCAGCCCACCGGCCGCCTGGAGCTGAACGCCAAGTCGCCCGACATGAGGCGCTCGGCGTGGACCGGCGTGTCCACCCGCGACTTCTCGGACGTCGACGTGGCGGCGCTGGACGCCTCGCTGGCCCGGCGCCTGGAGTGGGCGAGGAACCGCGTCGAGCTGCCCGCGGGCCGGTACGAGACGCTGCTGCCGCCGACGGCCGTGGCCGACCTGATGACGTACCTGTACTGGACGACCGGAGCGCGCGACGCCCTGGAGGGACGCACGGTCTTCTCCAGGCCCGGTGGCGGCACCCGCGTCGGCGACGTCCTGTCCGAGCTGCCGGTCCGCCTGTACGGCGACCCCTCGGCGCCGGGCGTCGAGTGCACGCCGTTCGTGGTGGCGCACACCTCCGGCAGGGAGAACTCGGTGTTCGACAACGGGCTGCCGCTGGAGCCCACCGACTGGATCTCCGGTGGCAGGCTGGCCAACCTGCTGCAGACCCGGCACTCGGCCGAGCTGACGGGCCTGCCGGTGACCCCGGCCGTCGACAACCTGATCATGCGGGGGCCCGAGGGCGGGCGGTCGCTGGAGGAGATGATCGCCTCCACCGAGCGCGGCCTGCTGCTCACCTGCCTGTGGTACATCCGCGAGGTCGACCCGCAGACGCTGCTGCTGACCGGGCTGACCCGCGACGGCGTCTACCTGGTGGAGAACGGCGAGGTCGTGGGCGAGGTGAACAACTTCCGCTTCAACGAGAGCCCGGTGGACCTGCTGCGCCGCCTCACCGAGATCGGCGCCTCCGAGCAGACCCTGCCGCGCGAGTGGAGCGACTACTTCAACCGCGCGATCATGCCCCCGATCCGGGTGCCCGACTTCAACATGTCGACGGTGAGCCAGGCCAGCTAGGGCCTGTACGGACCTCGGATCCTCGGATGGGCCGAAGGCTTCCGATCCACACGACGGCTCCCCGGTGCCGGACTCGCTCAGCGAGACCGGCACCGGGCCCATCCGATCCACGGGTGCCGGCGGTGGTCCCGCATCGCGCGGCTCCACGACCGGACCGCTCCGGCTGCGGTGGCCGGCCGGCTCCGCACGCCGCCGTGGCCGGGGTTCGTACTCGACGACGTACCCCGAGGCGCCGACGGCGGGGGTGGGCCGTCCGGCCCGGAGGCGCCGGGCGCCGGGCGTGTGCTGCCCGGTCAGCTCGGCCAGGGCGAGCCGACGATGCGCTCGACCGTCGTCGTGCGGCGGAAACCGGGGACGAAGTGCTCGAGCACGTCGGAGTTCACGGTGCCGTTCGTGGTTTCCGGGCGGTTCTTGAGCCCGTCGACGTAGGCTCGCAGAAACTCGATCTTGAAGTCCCCTCGCGGGTGGACGGCGAGGATTTCGCCCAGCTGATCGTGTTCCAGCCCGTCCAGGCCGAAGCCGAGCACGTCGGTCAGGACGCCAAGGTAGGTGGTCGCGATTTCCGGGGCCATCCGGTCGGGGATGCCCGGCGTGGTGTGCAGCGCGATCGCCGTCCAGACGGTCTCGGCGGCGGCCGTGGAGAAGCCCCGGTCCAGGAGGAACCTGCGCGCGTGGTCGGCGCCATCGACTTCGAAGCGCTGCTCGACGCCGGAGAAGGGGGTCAGGAGACCGGCGTCGTGGAACATGGCCGCCACGTAGAGCAGCTCCGGGTCCGGTTTCACGCCGAGCCTGTGAGCGTGGATCAGGCCGAAGAAGAAGACCCGCCGGGAGTGGTGGTAGATGAGAGGGCTGGTGGTCTCCCGGATGAGCCTGGTCGCCTCGGCGACCGCCGCTGTCTCAGGAATCTCCAACCCCGCGATGACTTCTGACATGACCTCTGACTTTTCAGGAAGCGTGTCGGATCTAGACCTTTTTGTCCGATCTCCATCCTGCTCGCCGATCGGCGGGCGGCGCCGCCCTCTCCCGGTCAGAAATCCCTTATATCTGGACAGGGCGAGATCGCAGCCGTGTGCTCCATCACGTGGCGCGACCGGATCCGGCGCGTGGCCCGCGGCTTCGCGCCGTCCGTCACAGCCGACATGTTCCAGAGTTTTGAGGACAACCGGGTGCACACCGGCATCGCCGCGCTGCACGCGCAGTTCCCGGAGGTGGGCCGGCACTCCAACCTCGACCGGGCACAGGTGCTCGCCCAGCAGCCCGGCCGGGCCTGAATCCCCTCGACGAGACGACGCCCTTGCCTGCGTCCGTGTCCGTCCGTTCAGCGCTGGACGAGCGGGATGGTGTGCACCGTCTCCCAGCGCTGCCCCGCCACCACGCGGGCGGTGGCGTCGGTGAGGTCGTAGACGACCGACCAGCGGGTGTGCGGCTGGGCCACCCGCCGGAGCAGGCCCATCGCGTCGCGCCAGTCCCGGGTGGCGGGCAGCCCCTCGGCGAGCGTGCGGTAGCGGTGGTCGGCCCGGCGCTGGGCGGCGGACGTGCCGGCCATGCCGAAGTTGGTGAGCATGCGGTCGTCGATGACGTTGAGCCTGCCTCCGGCGTACTCCACGACGGCCGACCTGCCCGCCGCGTCGGCGATGAGGTAGTGGATCTGCGGCCCGATCGTGAAGTCGACGTCGTAGCGGCGCATGATCGCCAATGCCTCGTCCACGGTCGCCGCCTGGTCGAGCATCATCCGGATGACGCGCACGCTGGTGATGTCGGGGCGGTCGGGAGAGCGGGCGGGCAGCCCGCCCTCGGGCGACGTGGCCATGCCGATCGCCAGGCCCTTCTCGTTGACCCCGTCGTAGGGGGCGAGCACCGCGTGGGCCATCCTGCGGCGGTCGGGCGCGGCGGACAGGTCCGGCGGGGTGGACCCTCCGATCAGGTGGAACAGGTCGACGACGGAGACCGAGGCGTAGCCGTCGGGCGGGTCGGCGTGCACGATCAGCGCCGGGTTGGGATCCCAGTCGAAGTTGCGGCCGAACAGCGGCCGGTCGCCGCCGAGGGCGAACAGGGAGCAGGCCCAGCCGTCGGCGCGCCCCGCCAGTTCCTCCTCCCCCAGGGGTGCCTCGACGTCGTACGACCCGTGGTAGGTCATCTCGTACAGCGGCAGGTCGTCGATCTTGCGGAGACTGTCTATCGTCCGCGCGACGTCGGCGGCGCCCTGGCGCAGCAGCGGTTCCTTGCGCGTTCGGGCTCGCGAGCCGGCGTCGGTGGCGGTGGCCCGCGGCGCGGTGGCCGTGGGAGCGGTGGTGGGCGTGGTTCGCGGGACGGCCCCGGTGGCGGCGGGCACGGGGGCGGGGGCGGACACGGCGGGCGCGCCGCCCGCCGGGGTGGCGCAGCCGGCCGGGAGGATCACCGCCGCGGCCAGCGCGGCCCGTGCCACCGCCCCCGCCGCCGCGCCGGGCGGCCTTCCCGCCCTCCGACCCCGGGTCTCCTTCATCCCCGTAGTCTGCGTCACCGGGCACCCGCCGTACAGGCTCAGTCGTCCTCCAGGCGGAATCCGATCTTCATGCCGACCTGGAAGTGGCCGATCTCCCCCTCCTCGATGTGTCCTCTGATCTCGGTCACCTCGAACCAGTCGAGATGGCGCAGGGTCCGGGAGGCGCGGCGGACCCCGTTGCGGACGGCGGCCTCGATACTCTCCCCCGAAGTGCCGACTATCTCGGTCACCCGATACGTTCGATCTGTCATCCCCTGCTTCTTCCCGGAAAGCCACGATTACATGACCGTTCGCACCCAGCCGATATGAGGCCTAGATTGGGAATCGTGAGGGGATGGCGCAGGCGCCCGGTGGTTCATCAGGTGACGGACGCCCAGCCTTCCCTGAGCGCCGACATCGGCAAGCGCGAGAAGAGCTACTTCATCAAGATGGGGATCCGGCTGATCTGCCTGGTCCTCGCCTTCACGGTGCCCGCTCCGATGCCCGTGCGGCTGTTACTCTTCGCCGGGGCGATCTTTTTACCATACGTTGCCGTGATCGGGGCCAACGCGCCACCGCGCGGGGTTCCGCATGTCCCTGACGTGGAAGATTCCGGACAAAGCGAGATTCCACGCCACCGACGCGAGATCGGGTCGTGACTAAGTCTTGACGCACCCCAAGGGTAGTAGGTGTACGCTTTAGCCAAGTGCCCTGGTCCCCCGTCGGGGCACTGTTGCCGGCGTTCCGGGCCCCCGTCGGAACGCCGATGAAGCGACGCCGGGTGGTTTGCCCCCGTAACCACCCGGCGTCGCCCTTTTCTCAGACTTTTACATTAAAGCGCCTCGGCTTTTGGCACTATTTGTCGCCCAGCGTCTCGGTCGTCGCCTGTTCCCAGTTGCGCGCCAGCGTGGTCAGCCTCTCCACGACGTCCGGCGGCGCCGTGCCCGCCCCCTGGGCCAGGCCGAGCAGGTAGGCCGTCAGCGGCGCGGCCGGCCTGGCCACCCCGTGCGCGACCTCCTTGGTCAGGTCCAGCACCTCGTCGCGGTCCATCGCCGCGGGATCGATGCCCAGCTCCCGGCAGACCAGCGCGGTCCACTCCGTCAGCACGTTCACATCTCGCTCCTTGTCCGCGGTCGCGCCCGTCCCGCGCCGTCACCGCTCTCGCGGCCCTCGCCGGAACCCACGCCTCCGCCGTCGGAGCCCGGCTCCACCGTCCGGGCCCGCTGTAGGTCGTCCATGGTGTCGCAATCGAACCACGGCTGCCCGGCGAGATGAAGCGTGACCGGGGCGAGCGGGGCGAGCAGCCCGTGCAGCGAGCGCCCCTCGTAGCGGGCGAGCGCCCGCGCCAGGCTCCGCGCGTGCCACACGCCGGCGAGCCACTGCTCGCGCCCGCCGTCGTCGAGGAGCACCGCCCCCGCCCGGGACCCGCCGGCCTGCGCGGCGCGCGTCCCGGCCCCGCCCGGAGAGGGCCCCGTTCCCGCGTACGGCGCCGTGTCCCGCCCGTCCCCCGCCCCGGCGGCGTCCAGCAGCGCGTTCACGTGTGCGGCGGTCAGGAACGGGAGATCGGCGGCGAGCAGCGCCACCCACGGCGCGGTCACCTCGGCCAGGCCCGCCCGCAGCGCCGGGACGGGGCCGCCTCCTGGCGGGTCCTCACGCCGGAAGATCGCACGCGGCAGCCCGGGGCGGGGCGGCCCGACGACGATCAGCCGTGCCGCGCCGGGCGCGGCGGCGGCCACCGACTCGACCAGCGGGCGGCCGGAGACGTGCAGGCCGGGCTTGTCCCGCCCGCCGAGCCTTCGCGCGAGACCGCCCGCCAGGATGCAGGCGTCGTGGCGGGCGGTCATCGGACACCTCCGGGTCTCCGGGCGGGGACGTCAGCCGCCGATGGCGGACATCGGGCGGGACGGCTGCAGGAAGGTCGGGTCGTCGATGCCGTGACCGGCCTTCTTGATCCGGACCGCGGATCGCCAGCGCTCGGCGATCTCGTCGTCGTCGGCGCCCGCGCGCATCGCGGCCCTCAGGTCGGACTCGTCGGTGGCGAACAGGCAGTTGCGGATCTGGCCGTCGGCGGTGAGCCGTACCCGGTCGCACGCGCCGCAGAACGGCCGGGTGACCGAGCCGATGACCCCCACCCTGGCCGGTCCGCCCTCGACGAGGAACAGCTCGGCCGGGGCGCTGCCGCGCTCCGCCGAGTCGGCGTCGACCAGGT
Source organism: Streptosporangium sp. NPDC023825 (assembly GCF_040639575.1). NCBI lineage: Bacteria > Bacillati > Actinomycetota > Actinomycetes > Streptosporangiales > Streptosporangiaceae > Streptosporangium > Streptosporangium sp. NPDC023825. The sequence continues at coordinate 99,644 of NZ_JBFAAE010000006.1, forward strand.
CGAAGTCGGCCTTGAGCATGGCGAGGATCTCGTCAGCCGTGATCATGTTCTCCCGGCGCCAGCCGTGCTGGGCGTCCAGCGGCATCTGCTCGATGAACCGGAGCTCGTAGCCCCGCTCCAGGCAGTAGCGGAGCAGCGGCACGGCCTCGTGGTCGTTGATCCCGCGCATCAGCACCGTGTTGACCTTGACCGGGCGCAGTCCGGCGGCGTCGGCCGCCTCCAGCCCGGCGAGGACGTCGGCCAGGCGGTCGCGGTGGGCGAGCCTCTTGAAGGTCTCGCGATCGAGGGTGTCGAGGGAGACGTTGACCCGGTGCAGACCGGCTGCGGCCAGGGCGTCCGCCATCCGGCTCAGCCCGATCCCGTTGGTGGTCAGCGAGACCTGCGGGACGGGGTCGAGCGCGGTGGTGCGGGTCACGATGTCGACGAGCTCGCGGCGCAGCAGGGGCTCGCCGCCGGTGTAGCGGACCTCGGTGATGCCGAGCCGCTCCACCCCGATGGTGACCAGCCGGACGATCTCGTCGGCGGTCAGCAGCTCGGGTTTCGGCAACCATTCGAGGCCCTCGGGCGGCATGCAGTAGGAGCAGCGCAGGTTGCAGCGATCGGTGAGGGACACCCGCAGATCAGTCGCCACGCGACCGAACGAGTCCTGCAGCACGGAACGCCACCTCCCAGTCGATCACCTGTTGGGACAGGGGGCCAGCCTACGGCCAGCCCCCCGCCCGGCCCTAAAGCAGGCCCTTAACGTTTCAACATCACCACGAGATGGTTGATTCCTGATGCGATGACCTCGTACGTCCCGGCCTGATCGGCCTGCCCTTTGACACGGACCGGTTGCCGCAGATGGGCGACGGTCCCGGCCAGGCCGGCCCGCGTCGCCACGACCGGCCGGATGTCCTCGTACCCGCGGCATGCCGAGCGGTCACGACCCACGGCGCCCGATAAAATGAGTGGGATCTCATGTGGAACGTGGGCAAACTGGATCTCGCAACCAAGGAGATCATGATGCCGAACCAGCCCGCACCGAACCTGGTGTCGTGGGCCAGCGAGATCGACGAGGGTACGATCACGCAGGCCGCGCGCGCCGCCCGCCTGCCGTTCGTCTCCGGACACGTCGCCCTCATGCCCGACGCGCACATCGGCATCGGCGCGACGGTCGGATCGGTGATCCCGACCGAAGGGGCGATCATCCCGGCCGCCGTCGGCGTCGACATCGGCTGCGGCATGGTCGCGACCGAGACCACGCTCACCGCCGCCGACCTCCCGGACACCCTTTCGGCCCTGATGCCGCTGGTCGAGAGGCGGATTCCGGCCGGCGTCGGCAAGGGCCACGACGACCCGTCCACGGACCGCGCGCTCGGCGACCTCGGCCGCCCGCACACCGCCCTGACCCCTCACCAGGAGAAGAAGGTGTCGCTGCAGTTCGGCACCCTCGGATCCGGCAACCACTTCGTCGAGGTCTGCCTCGACGAGCGTGACCGGGTCTGGACGGTGCTGCACTCGGGCTCGCGCGGCATCGGCAACCTGCTCGCCACCAAGCACATCGTCGACGCCAAGAAGATGATGAAGAGGCAGGCGATCGGCCTGGAGGACCCGGACCTGGCCTACCTGGTGCAGAACACTCCGGAGTTCACCGCCTACATCGAGGACATGCTGTGGTCGCAGGCCTACGCCATGGCCTCGCGCGCCCGGATGGACAAGGTGCTGAGCAACGCCCTGTTCCGGGTCGTCGGCAAGGGGCAGCGGCTCCGGACGATCAACTGTCACCACAACTTCACCCAGCAGGAGACGCACGACGGCAAGGATCTGTGGATCACCCGCAAGGGGGCCATCAAGGCCGACACGGGCGACGAGGGCGTGATCCCGGGCTCGATGGGCACGCGCTCGTACATCGTGCGCGGGCTCGGCAACCCGATGTCGTACAACTCCTGCTCCCACGGAGCCGGCCGCAGGATGTCGCGCACCCGGGCGAAGCGGGAGCTGACCGCCGCGTCCCTCACCGAGGCGATGCGCGGCCGCACCTGGAACGCGGACCGCGCCGCCGCCCTGGTGGACGAGCACCCGCAGGCCTACAAGCCGATCGACCAGGTGATGGCGGACCAGAAGGACCTGGTCGCGGTCCAGCACACGCTGCGCCAGGTGTTCAACTACAAGGGCTGAGCCCGCGCCCCGTCGCCCCGGCGCCTCGGCGTCCACGCCTGCCCGGGGCCGTCGACGGCCCCGGGCAGGCGTTACGGGGACAACGGGAGACGGACGACGAAGCGCGTGCCCTGGGCGCTGTCCCGGATGGTGAGCGTGCCGCCGTGGCTCTCGGCGATCTGCCGGGCGATGGGGAGACCGAGTCCGACGCCTCCCGCGTTTCCGCTCCGGGCGGTGTCCAGCCGGGTGAACCGCTGGGACACCGTCTCTCGCCGCTCGGCGACGACTCCCGCGCCGTCGTCGAGCACCTCCAGTTCCGCGGCGTTCTCCGGGAATCGTGGGCCGCCGTCCGCGCGCCGTACGGTGATCGTGACCGTGGAGGAGGCGTGTCGCTGGGCATTCCAGATCAGATTGCTGATCAACTGGCCCAGCCGCGACCGGTCACCGCTGACCGTCACGCCCGTTGCCAGGTGCCGGACGATCTCCCTGCCCATCTTGTGGCTCCTCAGCTCCGTGGTGACGAGTTCGGCAAGATCCACGGTTTGCCGCTCATCCGGTACGCCCGCGTTCAGGCGGGTGAGCGTCAGCAGGTCGGCGGCGATCGACTGGAGCCGTTCCACGCTCGGGAGTACGGCGTCGCACAACTCGGCCGTGTCGACCTCCTGCGGCGCCAGAAGGGCGACCTCCATCTGGACGCGGATGGCGGTGATCGGGCTGCGCAGCTCGTGGGAGGCGTCGGAGCAGAACCGGCGCTGCTGCTCCAGCACGTCCTCCAGCCGGTCAAGTATCTGGTTGACGCTGCAGGCCAGCCGGTGGATCTCGTCCCTGGCCGTGGGGATCGGGACCCGGCGGCCCAGATCGGTGCTCTGGATGTGGTCGAGCTGGGCCCGGATGGCCTCCACTGGTTTCAGCGAGCGGGTGACGGTGTGCCGCGCCCCGCAGGCCACCGCGATCGTGAAGACGACCGTTCCCGCGGCCAGCAGGGCCGTCACCCACGGATAGACGGCGAACGGCGGCATCGGCGCGGCACTGTAAACGGTCCAGTCGCCGTTGCGGAACACCTGCTGCGCGACGACGATGTGGCAACGGCCTGACGCGAAGACGGAGTGGCAGATGACCGCGCTGGCCACCCGGTGCGGGGACTTCGGGGTGAAACGCGCCATGGCCGGCTGGTTCCGCAGGTCTCTGGTCGCCGCGACCACCCTTCCTTGAGGATCGACCACCTGGACGGGGCGGATCAGGTTCTGCGAGATGGGCGGAAGCGGATCGACGAGTTTTCCACGGTCGACGTAGTAGGCGGTCACCTCCCCGACAGCGCTCACCTCCTTGGCGAGTTCGCCGGTGGCCGTCCTGTTGATGACGAACAACAGGACGGTGGAGAACACGATGCAGAGCGAACCCACCACCACGCCGGTGAACAGCGCCAGGCGGCCTCTGATCGTGCGGCGTTCAAACCTCACGACGACCCCCGTTCACGGGACGGGACCCGGGGCAGCCGAAGGACGAAACACGCACCGCCGGTGGTGCTCTCCTCGACGTCCAGGGTTCCGTGATGCGCGTGGGCGATGTCACGGGCGATGGCGAGGCCGAGGCCGGTGCCGTTGCGGTCGAGCCGGCGGGCGTCGTCCAGCCGGGTGAGACGGTGGAACACGCGCTCCCTGTCGCCGGGCGCGATTCCCGGCCCGTCGTCGCTGACCGCGAGCTCGACCACGGCGTGGGTGGCGTGCACATCGACGCACACCTGGTGCGCGCAGTGCCTCTGGGCGTTGTCCAGCAGGTTGGCGAGCAGCCGGCCGAGCTGGGTGGGCACCGCGCTGACGACGCCGCCGGGCGCGAGGTGGAGCCGCACCGGACGCCGATCCGACCGTTGGGAGATCTCGGTCCGGACGAGTGCCGCGAGATCCAGCCGCTGTTGTTCGGCGGCCGCGCCGGTCCCCACGCGGGCCAGGAACAGCAGGTCGTCGGTGATCGCCTGGAGCCGCTCCACCTGGCCCAGCATCGTCTCGACCAGGTCAGGCAGCCGAACCCCGCCGAGATCCTGTTGCGCCTCCTCCAGCTGCGCGCGCAGCCCGGCGATGGGAGTACGCAGCTCGTGGGAGACGTCCGAGGCGAACCGCCGATGGGAGATCTCCAACGACTGCAGCTCTTCCTTGCCCTCGTCCAGGCGCTGCAGCGCATTGTTGATCGTCCGGCACAGACGGGCCATCTCCCGCGCGTTGGCCGGTTCGGAGATGCGGGTGTGCAGGTCGCCGAAGCCGATCACTGCGAGTTCGGAACGCGCCACGTCCACCGGGCGCAACACCCGGCCGGTCACCTTCCAGGTGGCACACGTGGCCAGGGAGATCAGCGCGAGAGCCTCGATCACCAGGATCAGGTGACGGGAGTCCGACGACGGGAAACCCGCGGCCCGCGGCCCGGTGGCGTAGACCGGCGAGGCGACCGGATGGTGGCCGTGTGCCACGGTCCGGGTCCGGCCGGGGCCGGTGTCATGCGACCGCAACCGGCCGGTTGCCGTTCCGGGGCGGATCCCATCGGCGGCGGGCACGGCCCGCTGAGGGGCTTCCTGCCGTGGAGCGGTGCGTGCGTGGTCCATCGAGTACATCCCCGCCCCCGAGACGAGGAGGGTGAGGAGGGTGAGGACGGCCACGGCGGCGGTCAGCAGGGTGATCTGCCCCCGGACCGATCCCGGCCTGCACCGGGCGGCCCGGCTCGGCGACCTCGTCAGGGCCGGCTCCTGCCTCCGGCCCGTACGCGTCAGGCGCAGGTGGCGCCTGCGGATACTCGTGCGACCGGTCGAACCGGACGACCGCTCCTGAACAGGGTCGCCGCCCCCCTGCGGGGAACGGGTGCGGGGCCGGTCGGCGGGATCGATCGCCGAGGGCGCACGAGGCGAGCAGCAGGACTTCGGCAGACGGTGAGGCGGATCCTTCGCCCCGTGACGCCAACGGCCGTCATCACCGGTCTCCCCGCGCGTGGGCCTCCTGAAGAGCGACGTCTCCGGGGACGGGAGACCGGCCCGCCGTTCCCATGACCTGTCGGTCAGCAGACGCACGAGGCCCGTGGCGATCACCATCCACGTGAGCAGGGTGATCAGGGGCCACATGAGTATCATCCAGTTGTCGTACGGGTCCGCCATCGCCATCCTTTTAGGGAACGGAGTCAAGTGGGATGCCAGGGTTGCGAGGGGGTCGGGAGCCACTGCCGGCGGGTCGCCAACGCCGCCACTCCCTCACGCGCCTGAGTCCAGGGGTCCTTTCGCGCCACTTCACCCGGGGATGGGTGAACGGTACGAGTTTGGCCTGCGGTCAAAGGCCGCCGTATCGCACATTTATGCATGTTTGTACCTCTGTGCTCCGTGCGTGCGACCACCGGCTTGAGGCTGGATCGGCGTGAACGTGGTCCCGGTTTTACTGATACCTAAGATCGGGTTTTCACCTCCGCGGCCATGTCGCACGACAAAAAGCGCGGGAAGGATGAAGCCGGGCGAACGCCTTGCGCGCCTGAGCGGGTAACGGCTTTCTTCGTGAAAGTGGCATCACGGAGGCCGAGGAACCCCGGGAAACGCCGGAGAATCCGGAGGACATCGCGGGCCTCCCCCTCCGGCCCCCTACTTGACATGGCTGACATCTGGGCGGTTCATGGATCTATGGGTCATTCATCCAGGCATGACCATGAAACTGCCCATGAGCCCGATCTCTTTCGGTCATCGTGGCCTGGTTGGCGCGGCCGCGCGCGGGAGTGGCAGCTTGTCGTCGGATTGCTGCAGGCGGCCAAGATCGGCCGAGGCGGGACCATACTGATCGAGGGCCGGTCGGGCGTCGGCAAGAGTCGCATGCTCGACATGGCCGTCACCGCGGCGGCGAGGGCGGGGTTGGAGACCGCCCAGGGCGCGGCGGACGAACTGACCCAGCTGATACCGCTGGCCCCGCTGACGGCGGCGCTCAGGGAATCGGGCTGCGCGCCTCCCCCGGGCGACCCCATGGCCGTCTCCGGTCCGGCCGATCAGCGGTTGCTGTTGGTGGAGCGACTGCAGGGACCGCTGGAGCAGCGGGTAGCCCGGGGACCGATGCTCCTCACCTTGGACGACATGCATTGGGCCGACCCGCTGACCTTGCTGGCGCTGCGGTCGATGACCAGAGATCTCGCCTCCTACCCGCTCGCCTGGATGCTGAGCCGTACGAGCGGCAGCGGCGACGTTCCCCGCCTCGACCGCCTGTTCGACGTGCTGGAACACGATGGTGCGAACCGGATCACGTTGGAGGCGTTGGACAGGCGAGCGGTGGAGGACGTCATCACCGACGTCCTCGGGGCAGCGCCGGAGCCGGACTTACTGGCCCTGGCAGACATCGTGGACGGCAACCCCTTCCTGCTCGTCGATCGTCTGGAGAAACTCAAAAGCGAGGGTGCCTTCCAGATCGCCGACGGTCACGCGCGGATGGTCTCGGCACGGCTGCCGTGTGCTCAGGCGGTCACGCAGGAACGCCTGGAAGAGTTGTCCACACGGACCAGGCATACGCTTCAGTGCGCCGGAATCCTGGGCCGTTCGTTCTTGGTGAGGGATCTGACCGAGATGCTCGGCGAATCGACCGGTGCTCTGTTGCCGGTGCTGGAGGAGGCGATGTCGGCCGGCATCGTCGAACCCGCCGGGGACGAGTTCACCTTCCGGCACGACCTGCTGTGGCAGGCGGTGGTCGAAACCATTCCCTCCCCGGTACGCCGGGCCCTGCACCAAGACGCGGCAGAGATGCTGCTCAACCGAGGCGGGTCGGCCGTTCCCGCCGCCGCGCACCTCATTCGCAGCGCCGGTCGCGGTGACGTGTCCGCGCTCCTCGGACTGGACCAGGCGGCGCGAGAGGTGCTGCGGTCCTCGCCCCAGACCGCCGCCGACCTCGCCACACGGGCGCTCGAACTCAGCGACCCCGCCGACCCCGATTGGTTCGGCCGTGCCGCCACGGCGGTCGACGCCCTGACGGTCATCGGACGGCTGCCCGAGGCAGCCGATCTTGCTCGTGCCGCGCTCAGCAGGGCCTCGCCCTCACAGACCCCTCGCCTGCGATGCGCGCTGGCGTACATCCTGCTGCTGAGCGGCCGGCCGGAAGATTCGGTGTCCGAGGCCGAAAGCCTGCTCACCCGGCAGGACATCCCAGACGACCTTCGCGGCCTCGCCGAATGGGCGATGTTCTGGGGACTCATCTCGCTGAACGACTTCCGGAAAGGACGGCGACGGGCGCAGACCGTTCTCGCCGACCGTGAGCAGCACACCGATGCCGCCGTTGTCGGAGCCCTCCTGCTGCTCGCCCGGTTCGCCATGGTCGACGGGCGGGTCGCCGACTCTTTCGCGCACCTCCGCGAAGCCCTGCGAATCACGGACAGCGGCACCGTGGAAGCCATCCAGCGCCCGTACACGCGCCTGCTGCTGAGCCTCAACCACAGAGCCATGCGTCAGTTCGATGCGGCCGACATCGCCATCCAGGCCGCCGAGGAGGAGATCAAAGATCTCGGGCTGACCGTGCTCGCCGCACAACCCGCGCTGTTCCGCTCCGTTCTGAAGCTGGCCGCCGGCCGGCTCGACGACGCCGCCGCCGAGGCCCAGGCCGGGAGAACGATCGCCGAAGAGCTGGGCACGCACGGGTTCATCCGCGTCGGATTGTCCATGCTCGCTCTTGTCGCCATGCGGCGGGGCGACATCGACGCCGCGGTCCGGCATATCCAGCGATACCAGTCCATAGATGCCGCGCCCGGGATGTTGTTCGGGTCGGTGTGGGAAAGGTGGGTGAGGGCGGCGGTGGCCGAGGCCCAGGGTGATCCCCAACAGGCGATCGACATACTCCGCAGCATCTACACCGACAAGGAGGAGCGGCGCTGGGCACTCCTCACGACGCCCCTCACGGCCGCCTGGATGATCCGGCTGGCGCTGGCCACGGCGAACCGTCCTTACGCGCAGGCCATCGTCGACACGACCGAGTACCTGGCCCAGAACAACCCGGACTTCCCCGCCTTCGCCACCACGTTCGCCCACGCCCGCGGCATTTTCCACAAGGACCCCGGCGCGTTGGCCTCCGCCGCCGCCGATCAGCCCGAACCGTGGGCACGCGCCTCGGCCGCCGAAGACCTCGGCGTCCTGCTGTTCGCCACTTCCGGCGCCGCCGTCTCCGAGAAGGCCGTCGAGCGCCTGGATGAGGCCCTCGACGGCTACGAGCGCATCGGTGCGCTCTGGGACGCGGCCCGGGTGCGAGCCCGGCTGCGGGCACTCGGCGTACGGCGCCGCCACTGGGCCCAGTCCCAGCGGCCGGCTTTCGGATGGGACAGCCTCACCGACACGGAACGCGCGGTGGCCGACCTGATCGCCCGGGGGATGACCAACCGCCAGGCCGCCGAGCGGATGTTCCTCTCCCCCCACACGGTGTCCACCCACCTTCGCCGGATATTCGGCAAGCTCGACATCGCATCCCGTGCCGAGCTGGCCCGCATCGTCGCCGAGGAACGCTCTGACCTCCGCAAGGGCGCTTAGGCCGCCGGCTGGGACCACGGTGTCGAGAGGCCGGCGCGCCCGTCGGCGATGACCGGCGAGGGGGACGGCAGAGCGCGCCGGGAGGGCTCAGAGCCCGAGCTTGGACAGTTCGTCGCCGGTGAAGGTGAGCTTCACGACGGGGGAGGTCTCGTCGCTCATGAAGGCGTAGAAATCGAGGTCCCAGAAGGGGTTGGGAGGCTCACCCGGAACGGCGTCCTTGACCCCCTGGACGCCGGGTGTGCCGCTCTTGTGGCGGGCGTACCACTGGTCGACGAAGAAGCAGTCGGGGCCGTAGGTCCTGATGTCGCCCACATCACCCTCGGCGCGTCCCACGACGACGTAGGCGTGCCCGGCGCCCCCGGTGGTGTCGCGGAAGTTGACCAACTCCACCTTGACGCCCGAGCCGAGCAGCTTGGGCTGGTCGGCGAGCATCCCGATGACGCAACAGGCGAAGAGCGTGCAGTTGGCGCTGGCGAGCCCGCGGTAGTTGGCCCGCCCGGTCGCGACGTACCCGCTCCTGAGCTTCTCGCGGGCCTCGGCGAACGTGGACTGGGTCACCGGCCCGCCGAGCCCCGCCTCCCTGCCGATCGCCGGCAGGCGTACGGGCTTGAGGTCGGAGAACTGCTGCCCGTCGGGAATGATTTCCGGAACGTTCCCACCGCCGGCCGCGATTTGCAGCTTCTTGATGACGACGTCGTCGTCCAGCAGCTGCGGCCAGGGGTTCCACAGCTTGGCCGTGGTCATCTTCGTCTTGGTGATCGCCGCCTGTACGGCCGCCATCCGTGCCTGCTTGGGGGTCGCGTGCGTGGACTGACTCATGGTGATCTCCCAATTACTTTTCCGGAGGAACCATGACACTTCCACCGCGTTTCCCCGGCGGCAACGGGATGGCCTTTTGTGGCCAGGACAGAGGCGTCCGCGAGGATCCGGGCGGGGTCCGCCCGGCCACGCCCACGCCTTGCGGACGGGGCCGAGAGTGCCGCGAGGGCGGCGGGCCGGGCTTCGGCGGACCGTCCGGGTGAGTGTCACGATGCCGGGGCGCGCCCGCGGCGGCCCGGCATCGTGGAGGCGGGTGGACCTCACGGGTGGACCTCAGAGGCGGTAGTCCCAGTCGAGCAGGCCCGCGCGCAGGTCGCCGGCGAGGCCGCGGACGTAGTCGAGTTCGGCCCTGAGGACGGCCCGCTGGTACTCGGACTCCACCAGGAAGACGCGGGGCAGGAACCTCCCGCCCTCGGTCAGGCCGGTGTCCAGCTCCGACAGCCGCGCCTCCAGCGAGGTCAGGCGCTCCTCGAGCGCGGCACGGACCTCGTCGGGCGGCAATACGGGCATGAAGGCGAGCGCGGCGGGGAACTCGGGGAACTCGCGGGCCCGCGCGGAGAGCATCGTCCGCATCCACTGCCGCAGCGTGTCGCGGCCCGCGTCGGTGGGCTCGTAGACGGTCCGCTCCGGGCGGTTCTCCTCGCGCGAGGTCTCGCGGACCGCGATGAGCCCGTCGCGCAGCAGCCGGTCGATGGTCTGGTACACGCTGTTGCGCTGCGCGACGTTGACCACCTCGTCCTTGTGCCGCTCCCTGATCAGCCGCTGCATCCGGTACGCGTGCATCGGCGCCTCGGCGACCAGCGAGAGCAACGCCATGGCCAGGGGAGACCGCCTCGTCGACATGGCGAACATCGTAGGGCTCGCCGCTTGATAGTCATTCTATGTATAGTCATTTTATGACCAAAAAAGCACTGATCATCGGCGGAGGCATCGCGGGCCCGGTGACGGCCATGGCCCTGCGGCGCGCGGGCGTGGACTGCGAGATCTTCGAGGCGTACGACCGCGGGTCGGAGGGCGTGGGCGTCTTCCTCACGCTCGCGGTCAACGGGATCGAGGCACTGCGCCTCCTCGACCTGCACGATCTCGTGCGCGACCTGGGCATGGACTCCTCGCGAATGCTGATGCTCAACGGCCGGGGCAGGCCGCTCGCCTCCATCCGGCAGCCCAGCCGGACGCTGAAGCGCGCCGACCTCTACCTGGCGCTGCGCGACGAGGCCGTGCGGCGCGGGGTGCGGATCCACTACGGCAGGCGCCTCACCGACGCCTCGATCACCGCGGACGGGGTACGTGCGGTCTTCGCCGACGGCGGCACGGCCGAGGGCGACCTGCTGGTCGGCGCCGACGGGCTCCGCTCGCGCACGCGCACGATCATCGACCCCGGCGCGCCGCGCGCCCGGCACGTCGGGCTGCTGAACACGGGCGGTTTCGCGGACGGCGTGGAGGTGCCGGGCGAGCCGGGGACGTACCACTTCGTCTTCGGCAAGCGGGCCTTCTTCGGCTACCTGGTCCATCCGGACGGGCAGGTGTGGTGGTTCGCCAACCCGCCGAGCCCGAGGGAGCCGACCCCGGAGGAGCTCGCGGCGGTCACCTCGGAGGAATGGCGCGCCACGCTGATGGAACTGTTCAGGGACGACACCGGGCCGATGCTCGACATCATCCGCGCGACCGGCAGCATCCCCGCCGGATGGAACACCTACGACTTCCCGACCGTGCCGAAGTGGTTCAACGAGCGCATGGTGATCCTGGGCGACGCCGCGCACGCGACCTCGCCCTCGTCGGGCCAGGGGGCGTCCATGGCGATCGAGGACGCGGTGGTGCTGGCCAAGTGCCTGCGTGACGTCCCCGGCACCCTCGACGCGTTCGCCGCCTTCGAGAGACTGCGGCGGGGCCGGGTGGAGCGCATCGTGGCGCACGGCAGACGCAGCGGAAGCGGCAAGGCTCCCGGAGCCGTCGGCGCCTTCCTGCGCGACCTCACGCTCCCCGCCGTCATGCGGCAGGTGGACAGGAGGAACGCGCTGGCCTGGATACACGACCACCGGATCTCCTGGGACGACCCGGTGCCCGCGACGTCCGCGACGTCCGCGACGTCTCGCTGAGACGCGGCCGGCCGGTCAGGGGGCGGTGATGGCGGTGCCGCGGGCGAGGAGCAGGACGACGTCGACCGCGGCGACGGCGATCGCCATGGCGAAGGGGACGCGCGACGAGCCCCGGCCCAGTGCCAGCCCTCCGGCGGTGAAGGCCCCCGCCACCGCCAGGGCGGCCCAGCTTCCCGCGCCCGGCGGCTCCGGGGGACCGAGGACGAGCAGGACCGTCGCGGCCAGCAGGGGCAGCGGGATCAGGAGGCGGACACGGGCGGTGCCGAGCCGCTGCGGCCAGCCGCGGACCCCGCCCGCGAGGTCCGCGGGGATGTCGGGAAGCACGTTGGCCAGGTGTGCCCCGCAGCCGAGCAGCGCCGCGGCCGTCACCGCCCACCAGGCGGGCCACGGGTGTCCCGGCAGGCCCAGGGTCACGAACCCCGGCAGCGAGCCGAACCCCACCGCGTACGGCAGCCAGGACAGCGCGGTCGCCTTGAGCCCGAGGTCGTAGGCCCACGCCGCGGCGACGCCGGCCAGGTGGACGGCCCCGGCGGCGGGACCGGAGGCCAGCGAGAGCGGCACGCACAGCGCCAGGGCCGCGAGCGCGGCGACCCACACCGTGCGCACGCCCACCGCTCCGGAGGCGGCGGGCTTGCCGGTGCGGCCCGCGGCGGCGTCCCGCGCGGCGTCCACCGCGTCGTTGCACCAGCCGATCGAGAGCTGTCCCGCCAGCACGGCCGCGGCCACCAGGGCGCACCCGGCCGCGTCGCGCCCGCTCGCGACGGCCAGCGCGGTCACCAGGGCGGTGACCGCCGCGGTCGGTCCCGGGTGACAGGCCAGCAGTAATCCCCGTACGGCCCCGGGCGACGGCCCGGGGCCCAGGCGCGATGGCCGACTCCTCGTCACGGGTCGATCGTAGGCGGGAACCTCACGGAGGGGACTCTCCCGCGGGCCGGAACCTCGCGGAAGGCGGGCACGGAGGGCTTCGTGACGCATGCCACACGCACAGGTGGGCAAAAGGGAGTTGTCCGCTGTTCGCGAGCCGGGAGTTACCAGATGACGCGAATCGTCGCTGTCCGCGGCGCACTCCCGCCGAACCGTCACTCCCAGGCAGAGATCACCGACGCGTTCGCGCGAGCGTGCCTTCCCGAGGGTGCCAGCCGCCTGTTGCTCGACAGGCTGCACGCCTCCGCGCGGGTGGAGTCACGGCATCTGACGCTGCCGCTCGAACGGTACGCCAAGCTGGACGGCTTCGGCGCGGCCAACGACGCCTTCGTGGAGACGGCCGTGGAGCTGGGCGCCGAGGCGGTGGGCGGGGCGCTGCGGGACGCGGGGGTCCTCCCCGAGGACGTGGACATGATCCTCTTCACCTCGGTGACCGGTGTCGCGGCGCCCTCGGTGGACGCCAGGCTGGCCGGGCGGCTCGGGCTGCGCCCGGACGTCAAGCGGATACCGGTCTTCGGCCTGGGCTGTGTCGCGGGGGCGGCCGGGATCGCCCGCCTCCACGACTACCTGCGCGGCTGGCCGGACCATCTCGCGGTGCTGCTCTCGGTCGAGCTGTGCTCCCTCACCCTGCAGCGCGGTGACGCCTCCGTCGCCAACATGGTCGCGAGCGCCCTGTTCGGCGACGGGGCGACGGCGGTGGTGGCCTGCGGCGACGAGTGGCGGCCGCGGCGTACCGGATCCTCCGCGGCCTCCCGTGCCGCCGGGGCGAACGGCGCGTCCGCGACCACGCGGCCCGCGGGACCCGCGGGGTCCTCCCCGCCGAACAGCGCGCCCGCCGCGCACCACCGGTTCCCCCTCTCCGGAGCCTCCGCGTCCTCTTCGTCCCCGGCGCCCTCCGGGTTCGCGCGGTCCTCCCCCGCGACCGGCGCGCCCGTGACGCAGCGGCCGCCCTCCGAACCGGCGGGGACGTACGAGCTCCCGGAGCCGCCGGTCGCGATGACGGGGCCGGTGGTGGTGGCCTCGCGCAGCCACCTGTATCCGGAGTCCGAGCACGTGATGGGCTGGCACGTCGGCGACACCGGCTTCCGCGTGGTGCTCGACGCGAGCGTCCCCGAGGTGGTGCGCACCTATCTGGCGGACGACGTGCACGGCTTCCTCGGCGACCACGGCCTGAGGGTCGAGGACGTGACGGCGTGGGTCTGCCACCCGGGCGGCCCGAAGGTCCTGGAGGCGGTGGCGGAGACGCTGCGGCTTCCCGAGGGCGCGCTGGACCTCACCTGGCGCTCGCTCGCCGCGATCGGGAACCTGTCCTCGTCCTCCGTCCTGCACGTCCTGCGGGATACGCTCACCCTGCGGCCACCACCGCCGGGCACGCCGGGACTCCTCCTCGCGATGGGGCCGGGCTTCTGCTCCGAACTCGTACTGCTGCGCTGGTAGGAGCCCGATGTCCTGGCATCTGTCGTCCTGGTACCTGCTGCTCGTGCTGCTCGTCGGGCTGGAGCGCGTCGCCGAGCTGGTCGTCGCGCGCCGCAACGCGCGCTGGAGCATGGCGCGCGGCGGGGTGCTGTCCGGGCAGGGCCACTACCCGTGGATGGTCGCCCTGCACACCGGCCTGCTCGCCGGATGCCTGTTCGAGGCGGGCCTGGCCGACCGGCCCTTCGTGCCCGCGCTCGGCTGGCCGATGCTCGTCCTGGTGGTCGCCGCGCAGGGTCTGCGCTGGTGGTGCATCACCACGCTGGGCCCGCAGTGGAACACCCAGGTCATCGTCGTGCCCGGCCTGCCGCCGGTGGAGCGCGGCCCCTACCGGTTGCGGTGGCTGCGCCACCCCAACTACGTCGCGGTGGCCGTCGAGGGGGCGGCGCTGCCCCTGGTGCACACCGCGTGGGTCACCGCGCTGGTGTTCACCGTGCTCAACGCCGCGCTGATGGTGGTGCGGATCCGCTGCGAGGAGGACGCCCTGGCCTCGCTCGCCACGACGGCCCCGCTCGCCACGCCGCCGCCCGCCACCGAGGCGGCGGGAGCCGCGCCGCCGAAGGACGTGCCGCCCTCCACCGCGCCACCCTCCACCGTGCCGCCGGAGGACGTGCCACCCACCGACGTGCCACCGTCCACCGGCAGGGCTCCGGCGTGATCGACGTCCTGATCGCGGGCGGGGGGCCTGCGGGTCTGGCCACCGCCATCCACGCCGCGCTGGCCGGGATGGAGGCGGTCGTCGTCGAGCCCAGGGCCGTACCGGTGGACAAGGCGTGCGGCGAGGGGCTGATGCCCAGCGGCACCGCCGCCCTGGGGTCGCTGGGGGTGCGGGTCGAGGGCAGGCCGCTGCGCGGCATCCGCTACCTGGACCGCCGGTACGCGGTGGAGGCGGCGTTCCGCGACGGGTCGGGCCTGGGCGTGCGGCGGACCGCGCTGCACGCCGCGCTGGCCCGGCGGGCGCGGGAGCTGGGCGTGGAGGTCGTGCCCGGCAAGGTGGACGGCGTGCGGCAGGACGGCGGCGGGGTCGAGGCCGCGGGCCTGCGGGCCCGCTGGCTGGTGGCCGCGGACGGCCTGCACTCCCCGCTGCGCGCCCTGCTCGGGCTGGAGCTGCCGGGGCGCGGGCCGCGCAGGTACGGGCTGCGGCGGCACTACCCGGTCGCGCCGTGGACGGACTTCGTCGAGGTCCACTGGGCGGCGGACGGCGAGGCGTACGTGACGCCGGTGGGCGAGAACCTGGTGGGCGTCGCCGTGCTGAGCTCGCGGCGGCGCGGCTACCCGGAGCACCTGGCGGACTTCCCCGCGCTCCTGGAGCGGCTGGAGGGACCGGCGGCGACCCCGGTGCGCGGGGCGGGGCCGCTGCGCCAGCGGGTGCGCGCCCGGGTGGCCGGGCGGGTGCTGCTGGTCGGCGACGCGGCCGGCTACGTCGACGCGCTCACCGGGGAGGGGGTGTCGCTCGCGCTGACGTCCGCGCGGTTGCTGGTGGACTGCCTGAGAGCCGGTACCCCCGGGTCGTACGAGGCCGCCTGGCTGCGGCTGTCCCGGCGGCACCGGCTGCTCACCGGGGCGCTGGTGGGCACCCGGCGGTACCGGACGGCGGGGCGGCTGATCGTCCCGGCCGCCCGGCGGATGCCCTCCCTGTTCGGCGCGGCGGTGCACGCCCTGGCCTGACCTGGCGCGCCCTGGCCTGGCCTGGCCCGATCCCGCCGGCCACCCGGCCTTCCGTCTCGACCCGGCCGGCCGAGGGGCCCGGCGAGCCGTGGGACGTGCCTAGCGCGAGACCTTGTGGACGATGCCCAGCCTGGGGGCGTAGTGGTTCGTGCCCTGGAAGCGGATCCGCCACTCGCCGCCCGTGCGATCGCCCACGGTCCGGGCGAAACGTCCCCGGGAGTCGGTCGTGGCGCCGGCCACCCTCGACCATCCGGCCTTCTCCCCGGGCCGGTGCAGGATCTCGACGGGCTGGCCGGGGAAGGGCGCGTAGTCGAGGTCTCCCTGCGGGTCGACCCGGTTCAGCACGCCCGTCACCCGCACACCCGAGTTCCCCCGGACCGCCTCCACCCCGCCGAACCTGGTCAGGCGCTTCAGCAGGAAGCCCGTGTGCCCGGTGACCTCGGCGCCGTCCGTGCCCCTGGCGGTCACCGAGACCGTCCAGGGTCCTGCCGGGTACCAGCGGCTCAGGCTCTTCTCCGGGGCGAACCGCCAGGTCACCCAGCCCTCCCCCGGCCTGGAAACGATCTTCCCCGCCACCGTTCCGGCCGCGCCGGGGGCGAGGCGGGCGGCCACGATCGGGCCGGGCGCCGGTCCGGGCGCGAGGGCCGGCCCCCGTCCGGGCCCCGGCCGGGCGGGCGCCCCGCGGCGGGGCGCGGTGACGGGGAAGGACGTGCCCGCCGAGGCGGGAGGCGCGCCGGGCTCGACCTTGATCCTCACCCCCTCGGGGCCGGTGACGCCCCGGGCCACCACCTCTATCACCATGCGTACGGAATCGGCGGGCCCGACCACGGGGGTCGCGGGGCGCAGGGTCACCGAGCGGATCGTCAGGTCCTCGACAGCGGCGGCGGCCGGGGCTCCGGCCGGTGCCGGCAGGGTCACTGCCCCGGCCGCCAGGGATGCGAGAAGAACTCTCATCGTCATGATCAGGACGCTAGGAGGCCGCCGGTAACAAGCAGGTAGAGGACACACGCCCCGTTGGGCAAAGCGAGAGCCGCCCGCCGGGAAAAGCTCCCGGAGCCCCCGGGGCCCGGCCGGCGCGCGGGGCCGTCGGGGTGGCCGATCCGGACGGGTGGTCTCCGGCGACGGGCGTCCGCGGGTCTCAGGCCGTGAACCTCTCCCTCACCTCGGCGATCACCGTGCGGCTGTTCAGCAGGAGCATCGACGCGAACACCGAGGCCAGCAGCACCGGCAGCGCCTCGGAGGCGACCAGCGTGAGACCTGCCGCCAGGACCAGCAGGCAGGCGTTGCCCAGCGAGGCCCGGGGGGAACGGGTGAGGAAGTACACGCTCAGGCGGGCGACGTCCCGCGCGCGGAACGCGAACAGGGAGGTGATCACCAGCACGTTGGCGATCCAGAGGGTCGCCGCCACGGCGATGAGGACCGACAGCGCGGCCCACCATCCCCGGGCTCCGGCGGTGGCGAGGTTCGACCCGATGACGGCCAGCCACAGCAGCCACGGGATCCAGAGCTTGGCGACCCCGCGGAGGTTGGCCCGGTAGCCGCGCCAGAACGCCGCCCCGGGATGGAGGTCGGTGAGATCCAGGCGTCGGTGGTGCAGCGCGTACAGCGCGGCCGAGAGCGCCGGGCCGGCCGGGATCAGGCAGAGCGCGGCCAGCGGGATGTTGGTGGCGTCACGGCCGAGCAGGACGAGCCCGATCAGGCCGGGCACGGTGGTGAGCAGGAACAGCAGCTCGACCACCAGCAGGGTGTAGACGAGCGCGGAGGCGCGGGCGAGGGGCCCTTCGCCGAACCGGTGCCCGGCCGTCGTGTCGGTCATCAGATATCTCCAGCGTGGAAACCTCGTCCCTCAGGCCGAGGAGGAAACGCGGCGCGGTGCCGTACGGGTCCGGCAAGGTTTTCGGCGGTGGCGAGGACCACGCCGCCGTATGCGTGATGCAAGGCCCTCTCCGCCGGGCCGGCGGAGAGGTGAAACGCCTGTGGAGCCGGTGTAAGACCTCAAAGGGGAAGTTTTCTCCTGGTGGGCGACTGGCGGTGAAGCAGGAATTCCCGCGGGTGACCTGAGAGCCTCCTTCCTTCCGGGAGGGGAGGATGTCAACCGTGCTTCTGCTTGAACCGCTCGTAGGCGCCGTTCACCATGTTGACGAAGGAGGTCATGTTGTTGGCCTCGAGTTCCTTGACGTAGGCGCCCCACTCGCCGAAGTCGCGTTTGCCGAGGATGAACTTGAGCGTGTTCTGGGTGACGTGGTCCTTCAGCGGTGTCTGCCACAGCGTCACCTGCTCGCGCTCCTCGTCGGTGAGCGGGTGCGGGGGCGGCACCGGCAGCGGCTTCCTCGAGTTCATCTCCTTCTGGAACGCGATCTCCTCCTCGGAGAAGGTCGACTGGAGAAGCTCGGTGGGCCCGCCGTAGGCGAAGATCCCGTTGGAGAAGCCGAAGTCCTTCTGCAGGTGCTTGGGCGCCTTGGGGTTGAGCCCGACGAAGTCGACGTCGGAGGCGAGCTCGTACTTCCCGGACGCGTCCTTGGTGTGGGTGACCCCCTCGACCCCCCACTTGGCGAACGCCTGGCCCGCGTCGGAGTACCAGAGCCAGTCGACGAACTGCATCATGGCGACGAAGTTCTTGCTGTCACGGGCCTTCTTGGAGATCATGACGCCGTTCTCCAGGCGGGTGTTGCCCGCGCCGTACTTGATGGGCCCGAGCGGGCCGACGGGCAGCGGGATCTTGACGAGCCTGGCCTCCGGGTTCGCCTTCTCCAGCGGCGGCCGGTACTCGTTGACCAGCGTCTGGGCGTTCGTGCCGATCACGAAGGACTTGCCCGACACCAGCTTCTGGATCGCCAGGTCGTCGGTCTGGGTGAAGCTCTCCGGGTCGAGCAGCTTCTCCTTCACCAGCGTGTGGAGATACTCCAGCATCTGCCGGTAGGACTCCGTGGCGCCGGTGAAGGCGAACTTCTGGATGTTGGGGTCCCACACCACCCCTTCCCCGTAGCCCCAGCCGCCGGGGGCGCCGTAGGAGATGCCGACGATGTTCAGCAGGTTGGCGCCAGGCGTGAGGGTCCCCCAGCGGTCGGAGAACGGGTAGGAGTCGGGGTACTCCGCCTTCAGCGCCTTCAGCACGGTGCGTAACTCCTCCCAGGTCTCCGGGATCTCGAGCCCGTGCTTCTCCAGGATGTCCGCGCGGACCGCCAGGGAGTAGTCCACCCAGTGGTCCTGGTGGAGGCCGGGCAGGAGGTAGAAGCGGCCGTCCTCCTGCCGGAGCGTGTCCAGGTCGGCCTGGAGGTTCCACTTGGCGACCTTCTCCTTGAAGTTCGGCATCAGGTCCAGGTAGTCGCTGACCGGCAGGATGGCTCCGGAGGCGACGAAGGGGGTCTCCTGGGCGGGATACGTCTTGGGGATGATGAGCGGGGCGTCGCCCGCGCCGATCACCAGGCTGCGCTTGTTCTCGTAGTCGCTGAGCGGCACCACGCTCGGCTGGAGCGTCACGTTGGTCCGCTTGCCGAGCTCCGACCAGAACAGCCAGTCGTTCTTGATCGGGTAGAACGGGTGGTTGTTGTAGAGCATGGTGAACGACAGCGGCGCGGCGGCCTTGAACTGGGTGCCGGCCCCGTAGCCGGGCATCGCGCCCTCCCGGTTCGCCGCGAGGTTGTCGGCCTGCTTCTTGGAGTCGTCGCTGCCGCAGCCGGCGAGTACGGCGAAGGTACCCATCGCGACCATCGCCTGACGCCGGTTCATCTGGTACATGGGAGTCCCTTTTTCTCGGATTTCTCGGAAACAGGTGGGTGGAGGGCGGCCGGGCCGGCGGGACTACCCCTTGACCGCGCCGAGCGTGACCCCGGTGACGAAGTACCGCTGGACGAAGGGGTAGATCCCCAGGATGGGCAGGATGGTGAGCACCGTCGTCACCGCCTTGATGTTGGCGGCCACCGTCATGTTCATCGCGTCGGCGCCGACGGACGACGCGCCGGTGGCGCCGGCGATCAGGTTGCGCAGGAAGACGGTCACCGGGAAGAGATCGGACTGGCTCATGTAGAGGAACGCGGCGAACCACGAGTTCCAGAACGCGACGGCGTAGAAGAGCACCATCGTGGCGATCACCGCCTT
Source organism: Streptosporangium sp. NPDC023825 (assembly GCF_040639575.1). Lineage (NCBI taxonomy): Bacteria > Bacillati > Actinomycetota > Actinomycetes > Streptosporangiales > Streptosporangiaceae > Streptosporangium > Streptosporangium sp. NPDC023825. The sequence continues at coordinate 119,369 of NZ_JBFAAE010000006.1, forward strand.
CGACAGCGGCAGCACGATCCGGAGCAGGATGCCGTAGGTGTTCATGCCGTCGATCGCGGCGGCCTCCTCCAGCTCGACCGGCAGCCCCTCGAAGAACGCCTTCATGATCAGGAGGTTGAAGACGCTGATGGCGTTCGGCAGGACGATGGCCCAGATGCTGTCCTTCATCCCGAGGCTGGTGATCAGGACGTAGTTGGGGATGATGCCGCCGGAGAAGAACATGGTGAAGACGGCGATCCCGATCAGGAGCCTGCGGCCCTTGAGGTGCCTCTTGGACAGGACGTAGGCGTAGCAGGTGGTCATGAACATCGCGATCGCCGTGGCGACGACCGTGTACACCACCGTGTTGCGGTAGTTCGCCCAGAACGTCGGGTCGGAGATCACGTACTCGTACGTCGTGAGGGTGAACCCGCGGGGGATGAGATTGACCTGGCCCGAGCGGATGGCGGTCTCGTCGCTCAACGAGCGGGCGACCACGTTGACGAAGGGGTACAGGGTCACGATCACGATGCCGGCGAGAACGACGGCGTTGACCGCCTGGAACACCCGGTAACCCCGGGTCCCCTCCACGCTCACCACAGGCTCGTCCCCACGGTGCGGCGGGAGATCAGGTTCGCCGACAGGACCAGGATCAGCCCGATCAGGGCCTCGAACAGGCCGATCGCCGTGGCGTAGCTGAAGTTGTTGGAGACCACGCCCATGCGGTACAGGTACGTGGAGATCACGTCCGCGGTCGGGTACGTCAGCGGGTTGTAGAGCAGGAGGACCTTCTCGAACCCGACCGCCATGAACGCCCCGATGTTCAGGATCAGCAGGGTGACCGCGGTCGGCCGGATGCCGGGGAGGGTCACGTGCCAGGTCTGCCGCCACCGGCCCGCGCCGTCGATCCTGGCCGCCTCGTACAGCTGGTCGTCGATGGTGGTGAGCGCGGCGAGATAGAGGATCGTCCCCCACCCGACGGTCTGCCACATCTCCGAGGAGACGTAGATCGTACGGAACCACTCCGGCTGCTGCAGGAACGAGATGGGATCGTCTCCCGCCACCCGCAGGATCTGGTTCACCGGCCCGTCGACCGACAGCAGTTCTATGACGAGGCCGGCCACCACCACGATCGACAGGAAGTGCGGCAGGTAGGACACCGACTGGACGAACCGCTTGAGGCGCCGGTGCCGGACCTCGTTGATCAGCAGCGCGAGCACGATCGGCATGGGGAAGCAGAACAGCAGGGTCAGCGCGCCGAGGACCAGCGTGTTGGTGAACACCTGCCAGAACGTCGGGTCGTTCAGGAACATCCGCACGTAGCGCAGGCCGACCCACTCCTCGCCCAGCACGCTGCCGCCGGGCTCGAACTTCCGGAAGGCGATCACGTTGCCGATCATCGGCAGGTAGCGGAATATCGCGAAGAACAGCAGCGGGAGAATCGCCAGCGAGTACAGCTGCCAGTCGCGGCGCAGCGCCTGGCGCCAGGTACGGCCGGGAGGGCGCTTCCCGGGGGCGGGATCGGACTTCGCCTCGTGGACGTCTCGGGTGCCGGGTGACACGTCGGCCGTCCTGGCCGTGCTCATCCCCGCGTCTCCGGCGCCGGCCGGTGACCGCGTGCCGGCGGCCGCGGGCGTCGCCGGTGGACCGCCTGTTCGCTCATGCCATCCCTTCGACCGGCGACGGCGTCACCTGACGCTGCCAGCCGGAAAACAATCGGATTCGCGAGGCTGAAACTTTCCATGAGGTTTATTAATATTGCGGAAATATAAGCGGCCGTTAGAGGTGCGTCAAGAGAGGTGTCAACAGATTTATGGCGAGAAAGGTCTCCCCTATCCTCATTCGCAGCTCAGCGTCCTGTGAACTTGACCCACTTCAGTCATCCGAAATATTTCGGAGGCGACGAGCAACCGGTATCCCGCCATCCGGTGACGGAGGATCCCGGCGTCACGGTGCCGGAAGCGTCCCCGCCCGTGCCGTAACGGCGTCCCCCTCCCGTGCTGGGACGACGTCTTCCGCCCGTGCCGGTCCGGTGGCCCGCTCATCGCGGCCCGGCGGGCGGACCGGGAGGTCGGCGGGCCGCCGCGGCCCTTTCCCCGGGCCGGGTCCGGCCTGCCGGATCCCGCTTCGCCATTCGCGCGCCGTCCGGACGGCAAGCGCTTTCCAGCCGTCCCGCCGGCCGTGAACGTTTCATTCCGCGCGACGCCGGGGCGGGAGCGCGGCGCTTTTCACGGGGAGCGCGGCGCTTTTCACGGGGGTCGGGCCGGTTTCACGGGGATCGGGCCGGCGGCGAGAACGACGAGAACGAGAGGTCGCGCCACGGGGACTCGTCGAAAGGGGAACCCGGCGCCCGGCGACGGCGGGCGCCGGGCGGCTCGTGGGCGGCTCGCGGTCTCCTCGTGGTCAGCTCTCGTTCGCGCCGTGTGATCAGCCCTCGTACATGCCGTCGATGATCTCCGCGTACTTGGCGTGGATGACGCGGCGCTTGAGCTTCAGGCTCGGGGTGAGCTCCGTGCTCTCGGCCGTCCACTCCACCGGCAGCAGCCGCCAGCGCTTGATCTGCTGGACGCGGGCCAGCTTCTCGTTGGCGACGGCGATCGCGCCCTCGACGGCCTTGAGGACGTCGGGGTGCTCGGCGAGGTCGGCCAGGGTGGTGAACGAGACGCCGTTGGCCTGCGCCCAGCCGGGGGCCACCTCGCCGTCGAGGGTGAGGATCGCCACCGGGTACGGCCTGCCGTCGCCGTAGGCGAGGGCCTGGCCGATGAGCGGGTGCTCCTTGAGGTGGTTCTCGATGTTGGCCGGGGAGATGTTCTCGCCCCCGGAGGTGATGATGATCTCCTTCTTGCGGTCGACGATGCTGACGAAGCCGTCCTCGTCGATGGAGCCCACGTCGCCGGTGTGCAGCCAGCCGTCGTCGTCGAGCAGCTCGGCGGTGGCCTCGGGCCTGCCGAGGTAACCGCGGGTGTTGGCCGGGCTGCGGGTGATGATCTCGCCGTCCTCGGCGATCCTGACCTCGACGCCGGGGCCCGCCTGGCCTACCGTGCCGAGCTTGTAGCGGTCGGGGGCGTTGGCGGTGAACGCGCCGGTCGTCTCGGTCATGCCGTACACGTCGAGGACCCGCAGGCCGAGGCCGGCGAAGAAGCGCTGGACCTCCAGCGGCATCGGCGCGGCGGCGGTGGCGAGCCAGCCCGCGTTGTCGAAGCCGATCATCGACCGGATGATCGACAGCAGGGCGGCGTCGGCCTGCTCGTAGGCGGCCAGGACCTCGGGCGAGGGAGTGCGCCCGTACTGGTTGGCCTCGACGTAGGCGAGCCCGGCGGCCATCGCCTGGCGCACGCCCTCCTGCTGCTCCTCCGGCTGGGTGGCGAGCAGCGCCTGCAGGCGGGCCATCATCTTCTCCCACACGCGCGGCACCCCGAAGAACAGCACCGGCTTGACCTGGCCGAGGGTGGCGCCGAGCTGGGCGAGGTCGGTGCAGAAGTGGGTGTGGGAGAACTTGAAGAGCGGCAGGTAGAGGCTGAGCACCCGCTCGGCGATGTGCGCGTAGGTGAGGTAGGAGATCTGGGTGCCGTTGCTGGGCAGGTCGGCCATCCGGTTGGTGGCCACGACCTCGAAGAACACGTTGGCGTGGGTCAGCGGCACGCCCTTGGGGTTGCCGGTGGTGCCGGAGGTGTACAGGACGGTGAGGACGTCGTCGGCGGTCACCGCCTGCCAGCGGGCGTCGACGGCGGCGGGGTCGGCGGCCAGCCTCTCGCGGCCGAGGGCCAGGAAGTCGTCCCAGGAGACGAACCGGTCGCCGGCCGGGGCGCCCTCCAGCACGATGACCTTGCGCAGCTCGGGGAGGTCGTCCAGGACCGGCTCCCACCTGGCCAGGTCGGCCGGCCCGCCGAGCACCGCGATCCTCGCCGCGACGTCACCGGCCACGAACGCCACCTGCTCGGGGGCGAAGGTCGAGTAGACCGAGCAGGACACGGCGCCGGCGTGCACCGCGCCCAGATCGGCCAGCACGTGCTCGCTGCGGTTGACCATCATGAGCGCGACCGCCTCGCCGGGCTCCAGCCCGAGGGCGGCGAAACCGGCGGCGATCTCCAGGACCCGCTGCCTGGCCTGGGAGTAGGTCAGGGTGGACCAGCCCCCCTCGACCGGGTCGGAGTACGCGGGCGCGTCGGGATTGCTCTCCGCCGCCTCCTTCAGCTGACCGCAGACCGTACGGCCCGCGATCTCCCTCTCGATCGCCGCCCGCTCCTCAAGGACACCGGCCATGACGCGCCTCCAGAAAGTGCTCACTTGCACGAGTGGCATGCATCGCACCACACGCCGTTCCCCTTGGACAAGCCCCTGGAAGGGAGAAGAAACGCCACATCGCGTAACCGGCTTTCCCGTCCCGGCGGGAGGCGTACGTAGAGTTAGCCTCTGATCACGCGATGACGTTCGGGGGGACGCATGCCATCGGGAACACGGCCTCGCGGCAGGACCTTCTTCGGGCACCCGCGCGGCCTCGCCACGCTGTTCGGCACCGAGATGTGGGAGCGCTTCAGCTGGTACGGCCTGCGGGCCATCCTCGCCACCTTCATGGCCGCCTCCCCCGCCACGGGCGGCCTCGGGCTGACCGAGCAGACCGCCCAGGCGATCATCGGCATCTACGGCGCCCTCATCTATCTCGTCGCCCTGCCCGGCGGCTGGATCGCCGACCGGATACTCGGCGCCCGCAGGGCGGTGCTGTGCGGCGGCGTCGTCATCATGTGCGGCCACATCAGCATGGCCATCCCCGTCAGGACCGGCGCCTTCGTCGCGCTCGGCCTGTTCCTGATCATCGTCGGGACCGGGCTGCTGAAGCCCAACATCTCCACGATGGTCGGCAAGCTCTACCCCCGGGACGACGACGCGCGCAGGGACGCGGGCTTCTCGATCTTCTACCTGGGCATCAACATCGGCGCCTTCATCGCCCCCATCGTGGTCGGCCGGCTCGCCGAGGGCGACCGCTGGCACCTGGGCTTCGGCGCGGCGGCGGTCGGCATGGCCCTGGGTCTTCTCCAGTACGTGCTGGGCAGGCGCCACCTCATGGGCGTGGGCGAGCGGCCGGGCCACCGGATGACCCCGCGCGAGCGCCGGCACTTCACCCTCGCCCTCGTCGCGGCCGTCGTCGCGGCGGGCGGCGCGCTGGCCGTGTGGGGGGCCTCGGGCACCTTCAGCCTCGACACCTTCGCCCTGGTGATGACGCTGCTCATCGTGGCCGTGCCGGTGCTCTACTTCGGCTACGTCCTGCTGGGCAGCCACAACCTGACCGACGACGAGCGCTCCCGGATGAAGGCCTACGTCTGGCTGTTCGCCGCGGCGGCCATCTTCTGGATGATCTACGATCTGGCGCCGACCGTGCTGCTCTTCTTCGCCCAGAACAACACGGACCTGTCGCTGTTCGGCCTGCGGATCACCCCGGCGACCACGCAGGCGTTCAACCCGCTGTTCATCATGATCTTCGTGCCGGTCTTCGCGGCGCTGTGGATCCGGCTGGGCAACCGGGTGACCGCTCCCCACAAGTTCTCCGTGGGGCTGTTCGTCAACGGCCTGAGCTTCATGATCATGGCGCTCGCCGCCCTGCTGGCCCAGACCGGGAAGATCTCGGTGTGGTGGCTGGTGCTGGTCTACCTCGTCCAGGTCTTCGGGGAGCTGGCGCTGAGCCCGGTCGGGCTCTCGGTCACCACCAAGCTCGCCCCCGAGGCGTTCAAGAGCCAGATGCTCGGACTGTGGTTCCTGTCCTTCTCGGTGGGCGACGCGGTGGGCGGGCAGACGGGGCGGTTGAAGAACTACATGTCGGAGCCCGCGTACTTCCTCACCCTCGCCGCGATCTCCATCGTGGCGTCGCTGGTGCTGCTCGCCTTCGCCGGCAGGCTGCATACGATGATGCGCGAGCACCGGGCGCCGGACACGGCCCCGTCGGCATGACCGTCCGCCGGCATCATGGCAAGCGTATATGTCCGGTCATGGGATGATTTATCCGTGAATCATGTGCTCGATCTCGTCGGGATCTTCGTCTTCGCCCTCTCCGGTGCCCTCGTCGGCGTGCGCAGGCGGCTCGACGTGGTGGGCATGACCGTGCTGGCCGAGATGACCGCGCTGGGCGGCGGGATCGCGCGCGACCTGATCCTGAACGTGCGGCCCGCGGCCTTCTTCAGCGTCGGCTACGTGGTCGTGCCGGTGCTGGCCACGGTGATCGTGTTCTTCTGGCATCCGCAGGTCGAGCGGGTGATGCCCGCGGTGAACGTGTTCGACGCCGCGGGACTCGGCCTGTTCTGCGCGGTCGGCACCGAGAAGGCGATGTACTTCGGCCTCTCCCCGCTGCACGCGACCCTGCTCGGGGTCACCACCGCGGTCGGCGGCGGCATCCTGCGCGACGTCCTCGCCGGGCAGATCCCCACCCTGCTGTACGACCGCCAGCTGTACGCGGTGCCCGCCATGCTCGGCTCGGCGCTGATGGCGCTGCTCTACACCCTCGACCTGCACGGCTGGCCTGCCACGCTGGCCGCCGCGCTCCTCGCATTCGGGCTGCGGGTCGCGGCCGTGCGGCTGAAGCTGCGGGCCCCGCTGGCCAGGGGCGTCGCCTCCGACTGAACCACGCCCCGCCGTCCACCCGGCCGGTCCACCCGGCCGGCTCACAGCGCCCGTTCACAGGACCGATTCACCCGGCCCGTTCACAGGGCCGGGGTGAGGGGGGCGGCGGGGCGGGTGCCGTACGCGCCCCTGCGCCTGGCCTCGGCGATGCGCCGCACCGCCTCGACGAGGACCTGGGGCGGCTGGGTGAAGGGGAGGCGCAGCCGCCCCTCCAGGGTGCCGTCCACCCCGAACCACTGCCCGGGAGCCAGGCGGACCCCCTGGCAGGCCGCCGCGTCGACCAGCGCGACGGCCGAGGGGCCGGACAGCCGCACCCAGAGCGAGCCGCCGCCCGCGGGCGCCTGAAAGCTCCAGTCGGGCATGCGCGCCGCCAGCTCGGCCGCCAGGACGGCCCTGGAGGCGCCGAGGAGGCGGGCCCGCTCGGCCCTGGCCCGCTCGATGTCCTCGAACAGTTCGGTCACCACCAGCTGCTCGAAGAGCGGGCTGGCGATGTCCACCGAGGCGCGGAGCACGGCCAGGCGGCGGACCGTCGCGGCGGTGGTGCGGATCCAGCCGATGCGCAGCCCGCCCCACCACAGCTTGGACGCCGAGCCGATGGTGATCACCCTGCCGTCGGTGTCGAACGCGGCCAGCGGCGTGGCCCCCGGCCCCTCGTCGATCGCCAGCTCGCACCAGCTCTCGTCGGCCACCAGGGTGGTGCCGTACCGCCTCGCCGCGGCGGTGAGGGCCGCCCGCGCCGTGTCGTCCATCAGGTGCCCGGTCGGGTTCTGGAAGTCGGGGATGACGTACACGAGGCGGGCGGCCGACTGGCGCATCGCGCAGGTCAGCAGTTCCAGGTCACGCCAGCCCTCGTCGGGGACGCCGACCGGGACGATCCTGGCCCCGCGCATCCTGGCCAGGTCGAGGACGTGCGGGTAGGTGGGCGACTCCACCAGCATCGGGTCGCCCCGGGAGAGCAGCATCGTGGTCACCAGGTGGATGGCCTGCTGGGCGCCGGTGGTGACGAGGATCTGCTCGGGGCGGGTGGCCACCCCGCGCGCGGTGTAGCGGGCCGCGATCGCCTGGCGCAGCGGGGCTATCCCGACCGGGTCGTAGCCCATGCCGAGCGTGTAGCGGGGATAGCGGCCGGCGGCGGCGGCGGTCGCCTCGGGCAGCGTCGAGATCGCGCTCGGGGCCGCGGCGTGCATCGGCAGCAGCCCTTCGCCCTCGGCGGCGAGCCACGGGTTGTCGGCGCCCAGCGAGCCCGCGTCGGGCAGCGCGGTCCAGCTTCCCGCGCCCTGCCTGCTCTCCAGGTACCCCTGCTCGCGGAGCAGGTCGTAGGCCGCGGTCACGGTGGTGCGGCTGACGCCCAGGGCACCGGCGAGATGCCGCTCGGCGGGCACCCGCATCCGCACGGGCAGCCGCCCGTCGAGGACGAGCGACCGCACCGTCCTGGCCAGGACCCGGTAGTACGGCCTGGCGGCGGGGTCGATCGACAGGAGGCGGGCGAGCTGGGGGCCGCTCATATACCGGTCCATGCGGGCCATCGTAAGGCCACTTGTAGCGATTGGCCCTTTTGGTCCGGCAGGATGGCCTGAACGATTAACGCCATTATGAGCGAACTCTCCCTGCCCGCCCTCGTCTCTCTCCCCAACCGGCTCACCCGCCTGTACGCGGGCCTGGCCCTCTACGGCGTCGGCGTCGCCCTGCTGATCGAGTCGCGGCTGGGCGGCAGCCCCTGGGACGTGTTCCACCAGGGGCTCTCCATCCACCTGGGCCTGTCGATCGGCACCTGGATCATCATCGTGGGCGCCCTGGTCATGCTGCTGTGGATCCCGCTGCGGCAGAGGCCGGGGGTGGGCACCCTCAGCAACGTCGTCTTCCTCGGCCTGTTCGCCGACGCGGCCATGTGGCTGCTCCCGACCCCGGACGCCCTCGCCGCGCGCTGGGCGTACCTCCTGCTCGGCGTCGTGGTCACCGGCGCGGCGACCGGCCTGTACATCGGCGCGGGGCTCGGCCCCGGGCCGCGCGACGGCCTGATGACCGGCCTGAACCGCCTCGGCCTGTCCATCCGCGCGGCGCGCACCGTCATCGAGGTCACCGTGCTGGCCGCGGGCTGGCTGCTGGGCGGGACGGTGGGGGTGGGAACGCTGGTGTTCGCCCTCGCCATCGGGCCGCTGAGCCAGTTCTTCATGCCAAGGACGCAGCCGGGCGCCCAGTTCCTCCCAAGGCCACCGTGGACCGCGCGGAGGCGTTAGCTTCAAGTCATGTGGATCGAGGACTACGCTCTCGTCGGCGACATGCAGTCGGCTGCCCTGGTCGGCAGGAACGGCTCCATCGACTGGCTCTGCCTGCCGCGCTTCGACTCGCCCTCCTGCTTCGGGGCGCTGCTCGGGGACAAGAAGAACGGCCAGTGGTGGATCGGCCCCGCGCACGCCGAGCGGCCGCGCGCCACCCGGCGCCGCTACCGGGGCGAGACCCTCATCCTGGAGAGCGAGTGGGACACCCCGACCGGCACGGTCAGGGTGACCGACTTCATGCCCACCCGGCACACCAACCCCGACCTGGTGAGGATCGTGGAGGGCGTGTCCGGCACGGTGGAGATGGCCACCGAGATCCGCATCCGCTTCGACTACGGCCGCATCGTGCCCTGGGTGCGCCGCAGCGACGGCCTCCTGCAGGCCGTCGGCGGGCCCGACTCCGTGTGGCTGCACTCCCCCGTCGCGCTGGAGGGCAGCGACTACGCCCACCGGGCGAGGTTCGAGGTGTCCGAGGGCGACAGCATGGCGTTCGTCTTCACCTGGCACCCCTCGCACGAGCCCAAACCCGTCGAGATCGACCCGTACGAGCAGCTGGCCGAGACCGAGTCGCTGTGGGCCGAATGGGTCGAGCAGTGCACCTACCAGGGGCCGTGGCGCGACGCCGTGGTCCGCTCGCTCATCACGCTCAAGGCGCTCACGTACGCCCCCACCGGCGGCATCGTCGCCGCCCCGACCACCTCGCTGCCCGAGGACCTCGGCGGCGTCCGCAACTGGGACTACCGCTACTGCTGGCTGCGCGACGCCACCATGACCCTGGACGCCCTGATCGGCGCCGGATACCTGGAGGAGGCGGGCGCGTGGCGGTCCTGGCTGCTGCGGGCCATCGCGGGCCGCGCCCAGGACCTGCAGATCATGTACGGCGTCGCCGGGGAGCGCAGGCTGACGGAGCTGGAGCTCGACTGGCTGCCCGGCTACGAGAACTCCCGGCCGGTCAGGATCGGCAACGGCGCGGTCGACCAGCTCCAGCTGGACGTCTACGGCGAGGTCATGAACTCCCTGCACCTGTCGCGCGTCTCGGGCCTCGAGGCGGACCACCGGGCGTGGACCCTGCAGTTCGAGCTGATCTCCTACGTCGAGGAGCACTGGGGCGACCCGGACGAGGGCCTGTGGGAGGTCCGCGGCCCGCGCCGGCACTTCGTCCACTCCAAGGTGATGTGCTGGGTCGCCGTCGACAGGGCCGTCAGGCAGGTGGAGGCCTTCGGCAAGCCCGCCCCGCTGACGCGCTGGAAGGACCTGCGCGACCGCATCCACGCCGAGATCTGCGACAAGGGCTTCGACCCGGTGCGCGGCACCTTCACCCAGTCGTACGGCTCGCAGGAGCTGGACGCGGCCCTGCTGCTGATCCCGATCGTCGGCTTCCTGCCGCCGGAGGACCCCCGCGTGGTCGGGACGGTGGAGGCGATCCAGCGCGAGCTGATGGTCGACGGCTTCGTGCTGCGCTACCCGGTCTCCCCCGCCAACGACGTGGACGGCCTGCCCGGCGGCGAGGGCGCGTTCCTGGCGTGCAGCTTCTGGCTGGCCGAGGCACTGGCGATGATCGGCCGCAAGGACGAGGCCGTCGAGCTGTTCGAGCGCCTGCTGTCGCTCCGCAACGACGTCGGCCTGCTCGCCGAGGAGTACGACCCCCGCTACGGCCGGATGGTCGGCAACTTCCCGCAGGCGTTCAGCCACGTTCCGCTGATCCACACCGCCCGCGCGCTCAGCTGAGGGGGGTGCGGCGGCGTCCGGTACCGGCCGTGCGCGGACGGCGTTCCTCGCGAGGCGGCGGGTCAGCCGCCGGTGGCGCCGTCGGGGCGGACGGCCAGGTCGGCGAGGACCCGGGCGAAGTCCGGCGGGGGCGCGACCACCAGCCGGGTCTGCCCGTCCTGGCTGACCAGGTCGGCCCTGATCAGGGAGAGACGGCCGCCGTGCCACCAGTAGACCTGCGGGCTGAGGGCGCCGGCGCGCCTGTCGAACTCCCGCTGGGCGAACAGCCGCAGCCGCTCGATCGCGCGGACCACGCCGATGCCCTCGACCGGGTGGACGATCAGCGTCGCCGGGTCGGGCAGGGCGACGAGAACCCCGTCGGAGGGGACCGGCAGGTAGTCGCCCAGCCTGCGCAGGTGGGCGGCGGCGCCCTCTGTGGGGCCGGTCAGCCTGCGGACCGCCACGCCGCCGAGGTCACCCTCCGTGACCGAGAGCCGCTCCTCCCGGTTGGTGTTGTCCAGGGCCAGGTCGAGCGCCTGGCCCGCGGTGATCGGCCAGCAGCCGACCTCCTCGGGGCGGACCGTGCGCCCGGCGGAGGCGTCGCCGACGGTGAGCACCTCGACCAGGTCGGCGGTGAGGTGGCGCCCGACCACGCGGGCCGGGTCGAGGTCGTCGTCGAGCTGGATGCGGGTCCGCAGCATCGGGCGCACCTGCTCCAGGTCGCAGGCGTCGAACGGCTCGTCCGCCGTGGCCAGGGTGTGGGACAGGTGCTCGGAGACGAGGACGGGCCAGTCCTCGCGGGAGCGCCGGAGCGCCTCGGCGCGCAACCCGGTGAGCCGTACCACGACCCGTCGCGGGCCGGTGAGCGTCAGGGCCGCGCCGCCGGGGTCGAAGGCGCAGGCATAGCCGAGATTGTCGGCGACCAGGGCGAGCAGGGAGTCGAGATCGACCTCTTCGACCGGACGCGGCGGCGTCTCGGTTCGCCGGTTACGGTGCCGCCGGAACAATCTCACGCGTGCGTCCCCTCTGCCGGTTTCCTCCTAGGTTCGCACCTAGAGTGCCTGGTCGGCGCCCCCTGTTGAGTAGGTCAGAGAGCACGATTTTGCATCAATAGCACCAAGTGCCCCGAGCAATACAGAAAACTGTGGCTTTCCATGCCCTATCGGAAGCCCCCCGACAACCGGTACGCCGAGCGGCGCGAGCAGCTCCTCCAGCACCGGGTAGGGATCGCCGCAGCCGACCCAGGACCCCAGGACGAACCCGGCGGCCCCGTCGAGCGACCCCGCCTGCAGCAGCTGGGTGAGCATCCTGTCGATCCGGTACGGCGCCTCGGTGACGTCCTCCAGCAGCACGATCCGGCCCCTCGCCGACAGCGCGTACGGCGTGCCGCAGAGCGCGGCCAGCAGGCTGAGGTTACCGCCGGTGACCGGCGCCGCGACGTCGCCGGGAACGATCACCCGGTCGCCGGTGATCGTCGGCGGGGCTCCGGCGAGGGCGGCCGTGAAGTTCTCGAAGGTGCGCGGCTCGGGCCCCTCGGGATCGCTGATCGTGGAGCAGGCCGGCATCGGCCCGAACCAGGAGGCGACGCCCAGCTCCACGGCGAACGCGCTGTGCAGGGCGGTGACGTCGCTGGAGCCGACCAGCGCCTTGAGGCCGGCGGCCCGCATGGCGTCCCAGTCGAGGTGGCCGAGGAGGCGGGTGGCGCCGTAGCCGCCGCGGGCGCAGAACACCGCGCTCACCGCGGGATCGCACCAGGCGTCCTGCAGATCGGCGGCGCGGCCGGCGTCCGGGCCCGCCAGGTAGCGATCTCTGTCGAGGACGTGGGCACCGACGACGACCTTCAGCCCGAGCCCTTCCAGGACGCGGATGCCGCGCGCCAGCCGCTCGGAATCGGGAGGCCCGGACGGGGCGACCACCGCCACCGTGTCGCCCGGGCGGGGCGGGGGCGGGACCGGTATCCCGGCAGCCGGTTCGTTCACTCCGCAAACGGTGCCACACTGGGCTTTCATATGCGACCTCCGCCCCACATCCTGGTGGTCAACGGCATCAAGGTCCGCAGGCCGGTGTTCGTGCTCGCCGCCCCGCACTCCGGCGCGGATCTGCTGGCCCGCGCCCTGAAACGCTCCCCCGGATTCCACGTCACCATGGGGCGGGCGGCGGTGGCGCACGTCGTCTACGCCTTCGCCCGGCGGCCCTCGATCGCGGGACGGGGCATGGGCGCGACCCGCGTGCTCCGCGACGCCATGGCCGAGTCCTGGCAGATCGTCCCGGGCGCCTGCCAGGAGTGCCCGGCCACGTGCCGGGAGGCGGGCGGCGTGACCGGGGCGGGGCCCTGCGTGGCCTCGGGTTCCGTGGCCCGTTTCGGCGACGCCAGCCCCGACCTCATCTACAGCGCCTCGGTGCTGCTGCAGGCCTTCCCCGACGCCCGTTTCGTCCAGCTCATCAGGGACGGCCGCGACGTGGCCGCCGACATGCTGGCCGACCCCGCGTCCCTGACGTGGTTCAAGCCGGCCATGCTGAGCGACGAGACGGAGTTCCCCAATCCGTTCCTCGGCGTCAACTCCGGCGAGCACCGCGAGCGCTGGAAGGCGATGCCCACGGCGGGCAAGTGCGCGCTGCGCTGGCGCAGCGCGGTGCGGCTGTCGGCCTCGCTCCACCAGGAGCTGCCCCGGGAGCAGTTGCTGACCCTGCGCTACGAGGACCTGGTCTCCTCCCCCGCCCAGGCCCTGGACGGGCTCTCCCGCTTCCTGGAGACCCGGGTCCCCAAGATCGCCCTGCTGGGCCCGAGCGTGCCGAAGGTCGGCGTCTGGCGCACCCGCCTGCGCGGCCAGGACTCCGAGCTGGTGGCCAAGGTCGCCCGCGAGGAGCTCACCCGCCTGGGCTACGCCACCTCGTCCTGACCCCGGCCCGCCCCTCCCGCAGGGCACTTCGGGAGCACGCGCGGGTCGCCCCTCCCGGCGCCCCGGTCACCGGCGCGGCAGGCAACGGCGCGGTCACCAGTTCGCGACCTCGAACAGCGCGCCGGGCCGGATGTCCCCCGGAGGGACGGGCCCGCGCGGCGGGACCGCCCCCGAGCCGGGAGCCGGATCCCCGCCGCTTCTCAGCGTGCCCAGGATCGTCTCCCAGGTGCCGTCCGCCGACCACCGGCGGTGCCGGTTGTAGACGGTCTTCCAGTTGCCGTACGTCTCCGGCAGCTTGCGCCAGGGGCAGCCGGTCCTGGTACGGAAGAACACCCCGTCGATGATCGTGCGGTGATCGGCCCACCGGTTTCCCCGCCGGGCGTGAGCGGGCAGCAACGGCGCCAGCCGTACCCACTCGTCGTCGGTCAGGTCATCGCGTTTCAGCCGGTCGTCCACGTTCTCATGATCTAACACCATTCGCCGCGGAAGATCCACTCGCGGGCGCGCCGCCGGGCGTCAGGAGGTGTGGGTCAGCTTCTCGGTCGTAAACGACCGAGCTTGCAGCTCCTGGCCGTCGATGGGTTCGACGGTTCAGGCCGCGTCGTCGGCAGCGTGACTCACTGCCCAGCCCGCCACACCGCGCGAGGCGATGTTGCGGGCCGCGTTGACGTCGGCGTGCTCAGCGAAACCGCACGACGTACAAAAGAAGGTCGCCTGATCGGGCCGGTTGTTCTTGTCCACGTGCCCGCAGCAGGAACAGGCCTGCGAGGTGTAGGCCGCCTCGACGTGCACCACGGCGACGCCCTGACGGGCGGCCTTGTAGGCGATGAAGCTCCCCAACTGGTGGAAGCTCCACGAGTGCAGTGTGACCCGCTGGGGCTTGCGAAGCCGTACCCGCTCACGGATACCCCGGAGGTCTTCCAGGGCGATCCCGCATCCGGTGCGTTCTGCCTCGGTCACGATCTGCTTGGCGATGGTGTGGTTGGTGTTGGCGGCGAAGCGGGCCTCGGCCCGGCGGCGCTGCTTCAGCAGCCGCTTGGCGGACTTGGTCTGCTTGGCCTGCAGGCGGCGGCGCAGCTCGCGGTGGCGATGGCGGACCGCGTTCACGCCCTTACCGCTGTGGCGAGTCCCGCCGCTGGTGGTCGCGAGGTTGACGATCCCCAGATCCACCCCCACAAATCCGTTCGGAACGGTGAGCGGCCGGTCGGGGAGGTCGCAGGTGGCGATCAGAAACCACATCCCGTCGCGCGTGAGCAGGTCCGACTCGCCCCGCCGATACGCGGCAAGGGTCGTGATCTGCTCGGCGGACCCGGTGAACGCCACCCCCCGCAACCGCCCGGTGATCGTCCAGATGCTCACGGTGCGCGCGTCGAGCTGCCAGGACAGGCAGCGGTCGTCGAACGGCTGCGCCGCGCCGGGGCGAAAAACGATCGGTTTGGACTGCGCGCGCAGGCGGCGCGGTGACCCTGGTGCTCCCAGGTTCCCGGCGCGAACGTTGGCGCGCAGCGTGGCGTAGGCGTGAGCGACCTTCTTGATCACATGCTGGGCAGCCTGCGCTCCCAGCCCGGCGGCCTTCAGCTCACCGTAGGTGATCTTACGCAGCGCGTACTCGCGTCCGACGCCGCCGGCGAACGCCGCCGCAGAGACCAGGTTCGCGGCCTTGTTGACCGCGCGCAGGGTCGCCTCCAGCGCCGCCGCCTGCTCAGGCGTCGGCAGGAGTCTCACCTGCACCACCAGCTTCACCCCGCCACCATAACGTTCGGCCCATATCCGCGACCTGAGAACCCGACTCCAGCATTCACCCGGGGACGAACCATTGTCCGCGCACCGTTGTTTGTGCGCTGTACGCGCGTTTGGTTTTCACACCCAGGTATCGGCCCGGGGTCTTCACCGACGAACCACTGCGCCGCTGCGAAGGAATCATGATCGAGGTGTGCGACAGCTTCGGCGCCCAGCTCGTCGCCTTCAACGGCGAGCACGGCCATGTCTACCCGCTCGTCCACTACCGGCCCAAGGTCGCCCTGTAGACCCTGGTCAATTTCCTCAAGGGCGTCTCGGCCCGCTTGCTGCGCGAGGAGTACTCCGCTCACGTCTGCACGTACCTGCCGGGCGGCCATTTCTGGTCGCCGTCCTTCTTCGCCGCCTCCTATGGCGGCGCAACCTTGAGCATCATCAAGGAAGTACATCGAAGACCAGAAACGCCCAGACCAACGACGGGGCGTTCACAACCCCGGGACCGGAAAGCGATTCCTCCCGGGCGTGAACGCCCAGGATCCTTGCTACGTAACGCTGAACTGGGTCCGGTAGAGCTCGGCGTAGACCTCACCCCTGGCCAGCAGCTCCTCGTGGCGGCCCCGCTCGACCACCCGGCCGTCCTGGACCACCAGGATCTGGTCGGCCTCGCGGATCGTGGACAGCCGGTGGGCGATGACCAGCGAGGTGCGCCCGGCCAGAGCGACCTTCAGCGCCTGCTGGACGGCGGCCTCGGACTCGGAGTCGAGGTGCGCGGTGGCCTCGTCGAGGACGACCACGCGGGGCGCCTTGAGCAGCAGCCTCGCCAGGGCCAGCCGCTGCTTCTCGCCACCGGACAGCCGGTGGCCGCGGTCGCCCACCACGGTCTCCAGGCCTTCGGGGAGGTCCAGGACCAGGTCGGAGATCTGGGCGGCGCGCAGGGCGTCCCAGATCTCCTCGTCGGTGGCCTCGGGCCTGGCGTAGCGGAGGTTGGCCCCGATGGTGTCGTGGAACAGGTGGGCGTCCTGCATGACGACTCCCACGGTGTCGCGCAGGGAGGCCAGGGTGGCGTCGCGCACGTCCAGGCCGTTGACGCGGACCGTGCCCTCGCCGGCGTCGTAGAGACGGGAGACCAGGCCGGTGATGGTGGTCTTCCCCGCGCCCGAGGGGCCGACCAGGGCGACCATCTCGCCGGGGCGGGCGGTGAAGGTGACGCCGCGCAGCACCTCGTGGCCCGGCCCGGTGTCGGGGCGGGCCACCGCCTCCAGCGAGGCCAGCGACACCTCCGAGGCCGACGGGTATCTGAACCGGACGTCGTCGAACTCCACGGAGGCCGGGCCCTCGGGAACGGGCCGGGCGCCGGGCCTCTCGGCGATCATGGGCTGCAGGTCGAGGACCTCGAAGACCCGGTCGAAGCTCACCAGCGCGGTCATCACGTCCACGTGCACGTTCGACAGGCTCGTCAGGGGGCCGTACAGGCGCATCAGGAGGGCGGCGAGCGCCACCAGGGTGCCGAGCTCGAAGACGTCGGAGACGGCCAGCACGCCGCCCACGCCGTACACCAAGGCGGTGGCCAGCGCGGCGACCAGGCCGAGCGCGACGCGGAAGACCGTCCCGTACATGCCGACGGTGACGCCGACGTCGCGCACCCGCCCCGCCCTGTCGCCGAAGGCGGCGGTCTCGTCGTCCGGGCGGCCGTACAGCTTGGCGACCATGGCCCCGGCGACGTTGAACCGCTCGGTCATCATGGTGCTCATCTCGGCGTCGAGCTCCATCTGCTCGCGGGTGAGCCCGGACATCTTCCTGCCGACCCACTTCGCCGGGAAGATGAAGATCGGCAGCAGCACGAGGGCGACGACGGTGATCTGCCAGGAGAGCACCAGCATGGCGCCGAGCACCAGCACCAGCATGACCACGTTGGCCACGACCGACGACAGGGTGCTGGTCAGGGCGCGCTGGGCGCCGATGACGTCGGTGTTGAGCCGGGAGACCAGGGCGCCGGTCTGGGTGCGGGTGAAGAAGGCCACCGGCATGCGCTGGACGTGGTCGAAGACCTCGGTGCGCAGGTTGTAGATGAGGCCCTCGCCGATCCGCGCGGAGAACCAGCGCTGGGCCAGGGTGAGCGCCCCGTCGGCGACCGCCAGGCCCGCGATGACGAGCGCGAGGAGAATCACCACGTCCTGGCGCTTGGCGATGATGCCGTCGTCGATGATCGCCTTCATCAGCAGCGGGTTGGCGATCACGATGACCGAGCCGACCACGACCAGCGCGAGGAAGGCGGCGATGTGCCGCGAGAAGGGCTGTGCGTAGCGGGCGATGCGTCTGACCGTGCCCGGTGCCAGACGCTGCTTGGTCACCGACCTGTCCCGCCGGAACGAGAACATCGCCTGGGGGCCGAGACCCCCGCCCATCATCGCCATACGGCCTCCTCTCCCGATGCGAGCACCGGGAGAGGCACGATCATTCCCCTGTCAGCTTCGGGCGAACACCGCCGGGGGCCACCGGGGCGGACCCTGCGAGAGCCTTGCGTGAACCGCGTGCCACGAGCGGGACGGCCTACCCGAAAAGCGCCTTGACGCGCCCCGCCTGCTCGCGAGCCTCGGCCGCGCCCTGCTCCTCCAGCGTGCGCCCCGAAGCACCCTGGAGCAGCCGCTTGGTCGCCGTCGCGGCGTCGCGGTCGGTCGCCAGCAGCGCGTCGGTCAGGTCGCGTACGGCCTGCGTCAGCTCCTCGGGCGCGACGACCAGCTCGGCCAGGCCGATCCTCGCCGCCTCCTGCGCCCCCACGACGCGGGCGGTCAGGCAGATCTCGATGGCCCTGGACAGGCCCACCAGGTCGACCAACGGCTTGGTGCCGGTCAGGTCGGGGACCAGCCCGAGGGCCGGCTCCTTCATGCACAGTTTGGCGTCGTCCGCCAGGACCCGCAGGTCACAGGCGAGCGCCAGCTGGAACCCCGCACCGACCGCGTGGCCCTGAACGGCTGCCACGGAGACGATGTCGGGACGCCTCAGCCAGAGGAAACCCCGTTGGGCCCGCGCCACCCGCTCGGCGAAAGCAGCCTCGTCGAGTGTCGCGGAGGACGCGAACGACCCCTGCCCGGGAACCCCCTCCGGGGTGAACATCCTCAGATCGATCCCCGCCGAGAAGGACGGCCCCTCACCTCTGATCACGACGACCCTCACCTGCTGCGGCAGGCCGTCACCGATATGAGCCAGAGCCGACCAGGTGGCGAACGTCTGGGCGTTCCGCTTCTCCGGACGGTCCAGCGTGATCGTCGCGATCTCGCCGTCCACCTCATAGCGCAGACCGACCTCCTCGAGAGAGATCTGCTCCGCACTCCCCCCGAACGCCACTTCCGCCATCGCCTGTTCTCCCACCTTCGGTGTCCGCCTCGCCCGAGCCTATCGATTCCCCAGAATGAGGTTCTACAGGTTCGGGCGGGGACGGCTTCAGAGTGGGGGACGAGCGGCTGCGGTCGCGCGTTCCGAGGCGGGGTCAGCGCTTGGACTTGCCTCGGGTGGCGCCACCGCGCCCGCGCAGAGTCACGCCGGACTCGCTCAGGATGCGGTGGATGAACCCGTACGACCTGCCGGTCGAAGCGGCCAGGGCGCGGATGCTCTCACCCGCGCTGTAGCGCTTCTTGAGATCGGAGGCCAGTTTTTCACGATCGGCCCCGGTAACCCGGGTGCCCTTCTTCAGAGTCTCGGCCACGAGTACCTCCTGTAGTGCCAGACTTCCGCAGCGTTACACACGCCATGATCAGTCATTTCAGCGAGATCGGCTACCTACTCCACGGGAAAAGATCCGTACCCGCTCAAATTAAGATCAGGCAAGTGCCACAAGATCGGAAAATTCGTCGCTCCACGCGTCTTCAACTCCGTCAGGCAGCAAGATCACCCTATCGGGTCGTAGAGCCTCTACAGCACCCTCATCATGCGTGACAAGCACAATCGCCCCAGAATAGGACGTTAGCGCCGAAAGAACTTGTTCCCGGCTGGCCGGATCGAGGTTGTTCGTGGGCTCGTCCAGGAGGAGGACGTTGGCCGCGGACAGCACCAGCGTGGCCAGGGCCAGCCGCGTCTTCTCCCCGCCCGACAGCACGCCCGCGGGCTTGTCCACGTCGTCGCCGGTGAACAGGAACGAGCCCAGGACCTTGCGCAGCTCCACGTCGGGCAGCTCTCCCCCGGCCGAGCGCATGTTCTCCAGCACGGTCCGCTCGGGGTCGATCGTCTCGTGCTCCTGCGCGTAGTAGCCGAGCTTGAGCCCGTGCCCCGGCTTGACCGCGCCGGTGTCGGGCTCCTCGATGCCGCCCAGGATGCGCAGGAGAGTGGTCTTCCCCGCGCCGTTCAGGCCCAGGATGACGACCCTGCTCCCCCTGTCGACGGCGGCGTCGACGTCGGTGAAGACCTCCAGGGAGCCGTACGACTTCGACAGCCCCTCCGCCATGATCGGGGTGCGCCCGCACGGGGCGGGCTGGGGGAAGCGCAGCTTGGCGACCTTGTCGCTGCGCCGCTCCACCTCCAGGCCGGACAGCAGGCGCTCGGCGCGGCGCTGCATGTCCTGCGCGGCCTTGGCCTTGGTGGCCTTGGCGCGCATCTTGTCGGCCTGCGACATCAGGGCCGAGGCCTGCTTCTCGGCGTTGGCGCGCTCGCGCCTCCTGCGCTTCTCGTCGGTCTCGCGCTGGGCCAGATAGGCCTTCCAGCCGACGTTGTAGGTGTCGATCACCGCACGGTTGGCGTCGAGGTGCAGGACGCGGTTTACCGTCGCTTCAAGAAGCGTGACGTCGTGGCTAATAATGATCAAGCCGCCCTGGTGAGATCGTAAAAAATCACGAAGCCACCCGATTGAGTCCGCATCTAGGTGGTTTGTCGGCTCGTCAAGAAGGAGAGTCTCCGCCCCGCTGAAGAGGATCCTGGCCAGTTCCACCCGCCTGCGCTGCCCTCCGGAGAGGGTCTCCAGCGGCTGGCCGAGCACCCGGTCGGGCAACCCCAGGCTGGAGGCGATGGAGGCGGCCTCCGACTCGGCGGCGTACCCGCCCAGGACGTGCAGCCGGTCCTCCAGGCGCCCGTAGGCGCGGACCGCGCGGTCCCTGGTGCGGTCGTCGGCCGAGGACATGCCGGCCTCGGCCTCGCGCAGCTCGCGCAGCACCTGGTCGAGCCCGCGGGCCGACAGGATGCGGTCGCGGGCGAGCACGTGCAGGTCGCCGGTGCGCGGGTCCTGCGGCAGGTAGCCGACCTCGCCGCTGATGGAGACCGTGCCCGAGGCGGCCGACCCCTCTCCCGCGAGCACGCGGGTCAGCGTGGTCTTCCCGGCTCCGTTCCGGCCGACGAGCCCGATCTTGTCACCGGGGTTCACCCGGAAGGACGCACCCTCGATGAGCAGCCGGGCCCCGGCCCGCAATTCGATGTCAGAAGCTACGATCATGGTTGGAGAACACTCCCAGCAGGAAATACACAGGCTCACTTCACTGTGGCCGAACCCGCCGCGCCCTGTGTCTCCCGGCTCTCGGCTCGGCCGTCTCGCCTTCATCGGGACGACGGTCAATCGGGAGTGCGCATACCGATCAGTGTACGGCGCGACACCGAGCGGCTTCTCCATGATTTGACGAGCCCCGCTCTCCCGGGACCCGCGCACGCGGACGCCCGCCACGCGGACCCCGGCCGCCCGGCCCCCGGCGCGCGCAGGCGCTCACGCGGGCCCCGCCACGCGAACCCCGGTCGCACAGGCCCTTTCGCACGGGACCCGCTCACCCGCGACCAGGTCATCCCGGATCGCTCACCCTGATGCGGACCGCGCGGAACTGGGCGGGGGTGTCCTTGAGAACCACCAGCCGCGGGTCGGGGACCGTCAGGAAGGGCTCGGTCTCCAGCGCGAAGACCGGCGCGAGCCTGCGGTCGGGCCGCAGCGCGTCGACCGCGCGCCGGTCGCCGCCCAGCACGACCGCCTCCAGCTCGCCCACGTGCGGGCCCAGGACGCGCAGCGCCACCTCGGCCGCCGCCTCGTGCGCCTGGTCCACCTGCTTCTCCCTGCGCCGGGCGAAGCGCCGCTGCGACCAGCCGCCCGCCGCGCTGCGCCCGTGGACCTGCCGCGAGCCCACCTTGGAGGAGAGCAGTTCCTCCCCCTGGAAGATCCCCGCCGCGTGGCCGCCCAGCCGTACCAGCAGCACGCCGACCCTGCGCTCGGTGCGCACGTGGGTGACCAGCCGCGCCATCGGGCCGCCCCCCGAGGAGGTCAGCGGCGGGAACGGCACCTGGCACTCGGCGACCGCGCCGTCCGCGCCCTCGAGGCGTACGACGGAGGCCGAGGCCGTCACGCTCGGCGGGCCGTGCCGGTCGACGAAGCCGTCGATCCAGCGGTTCAGGCGCTCGGGCGCCACGGAGACCCAGCGGCCTCCCCCCTTGGCCGGTCGCGACGTCATGGAACGCGACACTACCGGCTGACCTCGCCGGACACACGATCTCGCTGGTCAAGTCCAACGAACGGCGAAATATCGGTGAACATCACAGTGCGTTACTTCTGTGACGGTAGAGAATGCCCCATGCTCGGAATGTGACGACCAGAGCGCAAACCGTCCCGCAGGCCTCCGCGGCAGGCGCGGGTGTCACGCCTGTCGTCGATCTCGACACCGGGGGCGTCATCGCCTTCCAGGCGGACGGCGGGGGACGCGGGAACATCTCCTCCACCGTCCAGACGGTGCGCGACGTCGCCGCGAGCGAGATCCTGCTCCCCCTGGTGCTCACCCTGCCGACGGCCGCGGTGATCGGCGGCTCGGCCGCGCTCGCACCGCTGCACGAGGCCCTGCGCGCGTCAGGCCGGCGGCCCCGCGAGGTGATCCTCACCGTACGAGGCGACTTCGCCCAGTTCGAGCGCCGCTCCCTGCTCACCGGGCTGGAGGGCCTGCGCGCCATCGGCTACCTCGTCGCGGTCGGCGACCTGGGCACTGGGCACGTCCCGCTGGACCTGCTCGCCGACGCGGCACCGTACCTGGCGGTGATCTCGCGGGACCTGATCGACCAGGTGCCCGGCGACCCGCGCCGCGCCGCGATCGGGGAGGGCCTGGCACGGGTCGCCCGGGGAACGGGGGCGCACGTGCTGGCCCCGGGGGTGCGGGACGAGGCGCAGCTCGCCGTGATCCGCGGCTGGGGAGTGCGGCTGGCCCAGGGCCCGCTGCTGATCCCCGGCCCGTCGGGACGGGTGCACGTGCCGCTCCCGGTCGTCGAGCAGGAACCCTCGCGACTCCTGCTCGGCCCCCGCGTCCACGAGTTCCTGCTGCCCGCGGTGACCCTCCCCTACGAGGCCACCGCCGAGGCCGTGATCGACGCCTTCGGCAGCGAGCCGTCCATCACCAGCGTGATCCTCGTCGACGAGTACCAGCGCCCCCGGGGCAGCCTCGACCGCAGCCGCTTCCTGCTGTCGATCGCCGGGCGCTTCGGTCACGCCCTGCACGCCAAGAAGGCCGCCGGGCGGCTGGCCGACCCCGCGCGCACGGTTCCCAAGACCACCCCCGCCATAGCGGCCATGCAGGTCGCGGGCCGCGACGCCGAACGCGTCTACGACGACCTGGTCGTCACCGACGAGGTCGGCCGCTGCATGGGCGTCGTCCGGGTCGCCGACCTGATCCGCCAGGTGGCGGCCATGCAGCGCTGAGGGCTCCTTCACCCGCCGGTTCCGCCCTCCGGTTCCACCCGCCGGTGGGACGGGCCGCCTCGTCGTGCCCCGCGCCCTCGCCTTTACATTGTAGATTCGAATATCCGCCGCGCCGGCCCCGCCCCTCTTGGCAGGCGCGCATGATCACGGTAGGAAGGGCACAGGGGCGGGACGACGACGAGGGGCACGGAATGGACGATCGCGGACCTCGGGTCGGGCGGCGGGGGCTGCTCGGGGCGGGGCTCCTGGCCGGAGCCGGGGCCGCGCTGTCCGGATGCACCTCCGGCGACGCCCCCGCCACCCCGGCCGCCCCCGCCGCCCCGCAGCCTCCGCCGTTCGACCCCGCCAGCTGGGAGTCGGTGCGGGCCCAGTTCCCGCTCGACCCCTCCTACGCGCAGTTCGCCGCCTACGTCCTCGCCTCCCACCCGGCGCAGGTGCGGCGGGCGATCGAGGAGCACCGGCGCGGCCTCGACGCCGACACCGACGCCTACCTGCACGGCGAGGACAGGGAGGGGAAGGTGCGCGAGGCCGCCGCGGCCTACCTGGGCGCCGACGCCCCCGACGTCGCCCTCACCGACAGCACCACGATGGGCCTGGGCCTGCTCTACAACGGCATGCGGCTGCTGCCCGGCCAGGACGTGCTCACCACCGAGCACGACTTCTTCGCCACCTACGAGAGCCTGCGGCTGCTCGCCGCCAGGACCGGCGCCAAGGTCCGCAGGGCCGGCCTGTACGACGACCCGGCCAGGGCCTCCGCCGACGAGATCGTCTCCCGGCTGAAGGCCGCGCTCACGCCGAGGACCCGGGTGGTGGCGATCACCTGGGTGCACTCGGGCACCGGGGTTCGGATGCCGGTCAGGGCGATCGCCGACATGCTCGCCGAGGCCAACCGCTCCAGGGACGCCGAGGACCGGGCGCTGCTGTGCGTGGACGGGGTGCACGGCTTCGGCGCGATGGCCGACGGGGTGGAGGAGCTGGGCTGCGACTTCCTGGCCAGCGGAACCCACAAGTGGCTGTTCGGCCCCCGGGGCACCGGCGTCCTGTGGGGCCGGGGGCAGGCCTGGCGCGCGCTGCTGCCGGTGATCGCGAGCTTCTCCAACGTGACCGTCGACCCGGGGACCGGCGACGAGCCGTACGGCCCCGGCGGGCTGCTGCACACCCCCGGCGGCTATCACAGCTTCGAGCACCGCTGGGCGCTGAGCGAGGCGTTCGCCTTCCACCGGGCGATCGGCAAGGAGCGGGTGGCGGCCAGGATCACCGAGCAGGCCACCCGGCTCAAGGCGGGGCTCGCGGGCCTGCCCAACGTGCGGCTGATCACCCCGGTCTCCGCCGAGCTGTCGGCCGGGCTGGTCTGCTGCGCGGTCGACGGCGTGGACGCCCCCACCGCGGTGGGCAGGCTCCGCCGCGACCACCGGATCGTCACCAGCGCCACCCCGTACCAGGACGTCTACCTGCGCTTCGGTACCGGGATCGTCACCACCCCCGAACAGGTGGACCAGGCGGTGAAGGCCGTCGCCGCCCTCAGGTGACGTATGGTACGAGTTAGGTTTACCTAACTTGGACCCCCACGGAGTGACACATGGCAGACGAGAAGGCCGAGCGCCGCACGCCGAAGGTGACGACCGGCCTGGTCCGGCGAGTCGAGCGGCTCACCCCCCACATGATCCGGGTGGTGCTCGGCGGCGAGGGTCTCGCCGGTTTCCGCGCGGACGAGTACACCGACCACTACGTCAAGCTGCTGTTCGCCCCGGCCGGGGTGAGCTACCCCCGGCCGTTCGACATGGAGGCGATCCGCCGCGACCTGCCCCGCGAGCAGTGGCCCACCACCCGCACCTACACCGTCCGCCGCTGGGACGCCGAGGCGGGCGAGCTGACGATCGACTTCGTCCACCACGGCGACAGCGGCCTCGCGGGGCCGTGGGCCGACCGGGTCCGGCCGGGCGAGGAGGTCCACTTCTTCGGCCCCGGCGGCGCGTACGCGCCCGACCCCGAGGCCGGCTGGCACCTGTTGGCGGGAGACGAGAGCGCGCTGCCCGCCATCGCCGTCGCCCTGGAGAACCTCCCCGCCGGGGCACCGGCCTGGGCCTTCATCGAGGTCGAGGGCCCCGAGGAGGAGCAGAAGATCGACTCCCCCGGTGACGCGCGGATCGTCTGGCTGCACCGCGGCAGCGCCCCGTACGGCGAACTGCTGGTCAGGGCGGTCCGCGAGCTCGACTTCCCCGACGGCGACGTGCACGCCTTCGTCCACGGCGAGGCGGGCTTCGTCCGCGACCTCAGGCGCCACCTGCGCGCCGAGCGCGGCATCCCGCTGGCGAGACTCTCCATCTCGGGCTACTGGCGCCTGGGCCGCGACGACGAGGCCTGGCGCTCCTCCAAGCGCGAGTGGAACGAGCAGATCGAGGCCGAGGAGGCCGCGGCGCTCTCGTCCTGAAACGTCCCTCCCCGGCGCCGTACCGGGGCCGGGCGCGGAGAGTTCCGGGCCGGAGCGGAATCCCGCCCGGTCAGACCGGGGCCGGCGCCGCCGGCGCCGGATGGTCGCCGGACGGTCAGAGCCAGCCCTGGGTGCGAGCGCGCTCGGCGGCCTCGGTGCGGTTGCGGGCGTGCGTCTTCTGGATGGCCGAGGAGAGGTAGTTGCGCACCGTACCCTCCGACAGGTGCAGGCTCCCGGCGATGTCGGCGATGCTGGATCCGCCGGAGGCGGCGGCCAGGACGTCGCGCTCGCGGGCCGACAGCGGGTTGGGGCCCGCGCTGAGCGCGGCGGCCGCCAGGCCGGGGTCGATGACGCGCTCGCCGTCGCGGACCCTTCGCACGGCGGCAGCCAGCTCGCGGGCCGGACTGTCCTTGACCAGGAAGGCCATCGCGCCCGCCTCCATCGCCCTGCGCAGATAGCCGGGACGGCCGAAGGTGGTCAGGATCATGACGCGGCAGCCGGGCAGCGCCTCCCGGATCCGCGCCCCCGCGGTGATGCCGTCCCCGCCGGGCATCTCGACGTCGAGCAGCGCGATGTCCGGCCGGGTCCTGAGCGCCACGTCGAGCGCCTCCCCCGCGGAGGCGGCCTCCCCCACCACCTCGATGTCGGGCTCCAGGCCGAGCAGCGAGGCCAGCGCGCCCCGCACCATCGCCTGGTCCTCCACCAGCAGCACCCGGATCATCGAACACCCCCCACGTGGAGAAAGCCCGCCTCGGCCCCGTCCCGGGTCCCGATCCCCGCACACGTCCGGATCCCGCCGGTCCCGGCCCGCGGCAGGGGGTCAGGCATGGGACGCCGCGGGCAGCGGGACCACGACCCTGAGGGTGAAACCGGTCGCGCACGGCCCGGCGGAGACCGTACCGCCCGCGGCCCGCACCCGCTCGGTCAGCCCGGTCAGCCCGATGCCCGGCCTGTAGGGGGCCGCGCCGCGCCCGTCGTCCACGATGCCCAGGGTGGCGGTTTCCCCGCCGACGGTCACCTCGATCTCGCACCGGGTCGCCCGCGCGTGCCGGACGACATTGGTGACGCCCTCCCGGACCGCCCATCCGAGCAGCTCGTCCAGCGTGCCGGGCGGCGGGGTGCCCGCGAGCCGGATCGTCACCCGCGTCCCCGCCGCCTCCAGCGCGGTACGGGCACCGTCCAGCTCGCCGGAGAGGCCGCGCTGCCGGTAACCGGTGACGGCGTCGCGCACCTCGACCAGCGCCTGCCTGGCCACCGACTCGATGTCGCGGATCTCCGCCACGGCGCGTTCCGAGCCGTTCTCCGCCAGCCGCCCGGCCAGCTCGCTCTTCAGCACGATGAGCGACAGACTGTGGCCGAGCAGGTCGTGCAGGTCCCTGGCGATGCGCAGCCGCTCCTCGCTCGCGGCCAGCCGCGCCACCTCCTCCTGTGCCCGGCGCAGCCGCGTCACCAGCATCCGGGTGTCGCGCACCCCCATGAACAGGACGCCGAGCGTGACGACCTGGAAGACGAGCACCAGGGTGGTGCCGGGGTCGTCCTCCCTCAGCAGGCCGATCAGCAGGACGGCCAGGGCCATCGCGGCGATGCCCGCCACCGACAGCCGGGGCCGCAGCGCCATGCTGTAGACCACGGTCAGATAGATCGGCAGGGTCGTCCAGCCGCCGCCGAAGGCCGCCGCCAGGCCGACGCCCAGGAGCGTGGTCACCCCCAGCAGGCAGTACGTCAGGCGGGTCGGGTCGCCGGAGCTCCGCGGGCTCAGCACCGTGGCCACGTAGCAGACGACGAAGGCCAGCAGCCCCGCGCCGCCCCAGAGCGCGCCGGTGCCGGTCACCTCACCGGTGACGATCTCCAGGACCGGGAAGCACAGGTAGACGAGGCCGATGGAGATCCCCGCCAGCCGCCGGAGGCGGGACGGACGCGCTTCCGTCCCGCCGAAGGTGAACGCGGAGCCGATCGTCATGCGCGCGCGAGGGCCCGGCGGTAGGCGAGCACCGCGGTGGCGCAGAGCGCGGCGGTCCAGGCCGCGATCGTCACCACGTCGGACGGCGGCGGCGCGCCGCCCGCGACGATGTGCCGGCCGATGTCGGCGTAGGAGAAGGAGGGCAGCACCTGGGCGACGTTCCTCATTGCCTCGGGCATGATCTCCACAGGGAACCACAGGCCTCCCAGGATCGCCAGCCCGAACATGCCGATCATCGCGACCGACTGGGCGGTGTCGCCGGGCAGCAGCGAGCCGATGGTCAGGCCGAGCGCGGCGAACGGCACCACGCCGAGCCACAGGGAGGGGATCAACGCCAGCCACTCCCCCGCCGGCAGCCTGACACCCTGGGTGAGGACCGCGGCCAGGCAGACCAGCAGCAGGGACGGCAGCACCAGCAGCAGGGAGGAGATCAGCTTGACGACGATGGTCCACCAGCCGGGCAGCGGGGTGGTCCGCAGCTGACGGAGCCAGCCGGACTGCCGTTCCTGCGCCCACGGCACGGCGGTGCTCATCATGGCGGCCGCGATCGCGCCGTACGCGCCCATGGAGACCATGAGGACGGCGGCGGCCCGTCCCCCGCCGATGCCGGCCCCGTCGCCCCAGATGCCGGCGAAGATCAGGTAGAACACCACGGGGAAGCCGACCACGAAGATGACGTAGCGCCTGTTGCGCAGCATCCGCAGCGCCTCGATCTTGATGTAGTCCGGCATCAGGGCTCCCGGGTGAGGGCGAGGAAGGCGTCTTCGAGGTCGGCGCCGGCGATCCTGAGGTCGCGGATCTCCAGCGAGGTGCCCCGGTACAGGGCCGCCACGGTGGCGTCGGGGTCGGCGGTGCGCAGCGTGGCGACGTCGCCGGAGACCTCCACCGCCGAGACCCCCGGCAGGGCGTCGAGGCCCGCGACGGCCTGCCCGCCGAGGACGAAGCGGACGACGCGGCCTCCGCTGCCCGCCTTGATCTGGGCGGCGGTGCCGTCAGCCACGATCCGGCCCCTGGCGATCACGACGACCCGGTCGGAGTTCTCGTCGGCCTCCTCCAGGTAGTGGGTGGCGAACAGGACCGTGCGGCCCCCGGCGGCGTAGTCGCGCATGTTCTTCCAGAACCGCAGCCGCGACTCCACGTCCATGGCCGCGGTGGGCTCGTCCAGCACCAGCAGCCTGGGCGCGCCCGCGACGGCCAGGGCGAACCTGACCCGCTGCGCCTGCCCGCCGGACAGCTTGCCGGCGCGGCGCCGTGCCAGGTCGGTGAGGTCGGCCATCCGCAGGATCTCGTCGAGGCCGAGCGGGTCGGGGTAGAGCCGCCGAACGAAGCCGACCAGCTCGCGGACCGTGAGCTCGGGGATGAGGTCGCCGGTCTGCAGCATGGCCCCGACGTCGCCGCGTGCGACGGCTTCGTCCGGGGAGCCCCCCAGGACCTCCACGCGCCCGCGGGTGGGACGGGTCAGGCCGAGCAGCATGCCGATCGAGGTCGACTTGCCGGCCCCGTTCGGGCCGAGGAGGGCGACGGTCCGTCCCGCCTCGACGGTGAGGTCCAGGGTGTCGACGGCGAGCACGTTCCCGTAGCTTTTGCTCACATCGGTGAAGGCGATGGCGTCCATGCCCCAACGCTAGAAGCGCCCGGCGCCGGCACGCAGTGCCACTCCTCCGGGTTCGGCGGTGACATTTGTCAGACGCGCCGGGGCCTGTCCGCCCCGGGAGCCCCGGGCCTGCCGGCGGCCTTCGACGGCGGCGAGCCGGGCCGTCGCACGGGTGCGGCCGGACCCGCGGATCCGCGGACCGGATGCCCCGGTCGTTCCGGGGCATCATGCAAAGGCGGCAGGCTCAGAAGCGACAGGCTCGGAGACGGCGGCAGGCTCGGAGACGGCGGCCTCGGAAGAGGCAGGCTCGGAGACGGCAGGCTCGGAGACGGCAGGCTCAGAGACGGCAGGCGAAGATGGCGGTCACCAGGATGGCCTTGGCCCCCATCTCCCACAGCTGGTCCATGATCTGCTGGTGCCCCTTGCGCGGGACCATGGCCCGGACCGCGACCCAGCCCTCCCGGTGCAGCGGGGAGACCGTCGGCCCCTCCATGCCGGGGGTGAGGGCGATGGCCTCCTCGATCCGCTCGGCGCGGATGTCGTAGTCCATCATCACGTAGTCGCGCGCCACCAGCACGCCCTGCAGGCGGCGGATGAGCTGCCGCAGGCCCGGGGTCTCCTCGGTGCCGATCCCCTTGATCAGCACCCCCTCGGAGCGGGTGATCGGCTCGCCGAACACCTCCAGGCCGATGTTGCGCAGCGTGGTGCCGGTCTCCACGACGTCGGCCACGGCGTCGGCCACGCCCAGCCGGATGGCGGTCTCGACCGCGCCGTCCAGCTTGATCACCCGGGCCTCGACGCCCTGCTCGGCGAGGTAGGTCTCCAGCAGCCCCGCGTAGGCGGTGGCGACGCGCCTGCCCTTGAGGTCGGCGACGGAGTCGAAGTCGCCGGGGTTGGCGGCGAAGCGGAAGGTGGAGCGGCCGAAGCCGAGCGGGATGATCTCCTCGACCCGCGCCCCGGAGTCGTGGAGCATGTCGCGGCCGGTGATCCCGGCGTCCAGGGTGCCCTCGCCGACGTAGACGGCGATGTCCTTGGGCCGCAGGAAGAACAGCTCGCAGGAGTTCTCGGGGTCGGCGACCACGAGCTCCTTGCTGTCCTTGCGGACGCGGTATCCGGCTTCCTTGAGGATCGTCTGGGCACCCTCGGTGAGGGCGCCCTTGTTGGGTACGGCGAGACGCAGCATGGCGGGCTTCCTTACAGGTGGACGGGATTGCCTACGAGAACCGGAGCCGGGCGCACCGGCTCACAGATGCTTGTAGACCTCGTCCAGTCCGATCCCCTTGGCGATCATGAGGACCTGCACGTGGTAGAGGAGCTGGGAGATCTCCTCGGCCGCCCGCTCGTTCGACTCGTGCTCGGCCGCCATCCAGCTCTCGGCGGCCTCCTCCACGACCTTCTTGCCGATGGCATGGACCCCGGCGTCCAGCGCGGCCACGGTGCCCGAGCCCTCGGGCCGGGTGCGCGCCTTGTCGGACAGCTCGGCGTACAGCTCTTCGAAGGTCTTCATGATCTCTCTCGGCGTCGTCGGATGTGCCCGTCAAGCCTAACGGGCCATCGGCCCCCGGCGTGTGCAGGTCCACGCTCTGGGACGCGCGCCGCCCGGTCGTCGTCCCCTTTCCCCTGGATTCCCCCGCACAGCCGGAAACCTCCCCGGGGCGCTCAGTCGTTGACGCAGCGCAGCACCGGGCGGGTGACGAGGGCGGCGGGATCGGGCGAGCCGGTGACGTGCAGGGTGACGCTCTCGCCGGGCAGCAGGGTGATGAGCATGTCGTCGGCCGAGGAGGCCGGGTCGAGGCGGTCGGGGAACAGGGCCAGGTCGCGCAGGAGGGTGCGGGCGGTGACGGTGACGTCCAGGCCGCCGCCCTCCGCCTCGGCCACCTCGGTGTCGTAGGCGGCGGCGGGGAAGGCGACGCGGGTGTCCTCGGCGAAGAAGTGGAGCGCGCGGTGCCCGTCCAGCCGTACGGACAGCAGCTCGGCCGACGGGTCTCCCGGGACGGCCACCGGGTCCGGGAGCGGCACGCTCGTCACCGAGCGGGGTGCCACGTCGACCCGGACGCTCTCCTTGGCCAGCGGTTCCCCGCCCAGGGCGAGCCGCTGGAGTTCCAGCTCGCCCGTCCAGGGTTCCGGGCCGTCGTTGACCACGGCCACGGCGCCGCCCTGGACGCTCAGGAGACGGTCGGCGTAGACGCGGCGCAGCGCGTACCACAGCGGCTTGCGCCGGCCGCGGCCGTCGACGGCCGACCAGGAGGTGACCGGCCAGCAGTCGTTGAGCTGCCAGACGATGGTGCCGGCGCAGTAGGGGGCCAGGGCGCGGAAGCGCTCGATGCCGAAGGCCACCGCCCTGGCCTGGTTGAGCTGGGTCAGGTAGTGCCAGTCGTCGTAGGTCTCCGGGGCCGGCAGGTGCTCGCCCAGGCCGCGCAGGAGCTTGGCGTTGCCCTCGTGGGCCTTCTGGTGGTGCAGCACCAGGGGCGCGTCGGGGGCCAGCTCGCCGCTGACGGCGTCGCGCAGCGTGGTGTGGGCGGGTGGGCCCTGGAAGCCGAACTCGGCGACGAAGCGGGGGGTGTAGGTGGCGTAGTGGGTGTAGTCCTCGCGGTTCCACACGTCCCAGATGTGGGTGGTGCCGTGGGCGGGGGCGTTGGGCGGCAGGCCGGGGTGGCCGGAGTACGGGCTGCCCGGCCAGTAGGGGCGGGTGGGGTCGAGCTCGGCCGCCAGGGCCGGGAACAGCCCGTGGTAGAAGCCCGCGCCCCAGGTGCGCCCGTCCAGCTCGTCCTGCCAGCCCCAGTCGGCGTGGCCTTCGAGGTTCTCGTTGTTGCCGCACCACAGCGCCAGGGAGGGGCGCCAGGACAGGCGGGTGAGGTTCTCGCGGACCTCGGCCTCGACCTCGGTGGCGAAGGGTTCCTCCTCGGGGTAGGCGGCGCAGGCGAAGGGGAGATCCTGCCAGACGAGCAGGCCGAGCTCGTCGGCCAGGTCGTAGAAGTCCTCGCTCTCGTACAGGCCGCCGCCCCAGACGCGCAGCAGGTTGACGTTCGCGTCCAGGGCCTGGCCGAAGCGTCCGGCCAGGCGCTCGCGGGTGACGCGGGCCGGGAAGCAGTCGTCGGGGATCCAGTTGACGCCGCGCACGAACACCGGGGTGTCGTTGACCACGACGGTGAAGCCCTCGCCGGTCCGGTCCAGGCGCACGTCGCGGAAGCCGATCCGCCGCGTCCAGGTGTCCCCGCCGCCAGGTCCGGACAGGTCCACGGTGAGCTCGTAGCGGTCCTGGGCGCCGTATCCGCGCGGCCACCACCGCCGGGGCCCGGGCACCCGTACCTCCAGGACGGCCTCGCGCTCGCCGGGGGCCAGCACCGCCTCCGCCACCACCCCGGCCACCTTCGCGGTCACGGTGAGGGGCCCGGCCGATGTGTCGCCGGCGCGCTCGACGGTGACGTGTGCCTCGACCCGCCCGCCGGATCCGTCGGTGCTCACCAGCGGCCGTACGGACGCGATCCTGGCCCCGCTCCACGAGTGCAGCCCGATGGGCCGCCAGATGCCGGAGGTGACCACGGCCGGGCCCCAGTCCCAGCCGAAGTTGCAGGCCATCTTGCGGATGAACTGGTAGGGCGCCTCGTAGCTGCCGGGCCGGTCGCCCAGCTCGGCCCTGCGCGCCTCGGCGTACTCCACCGGGGAGGCGAAGCGCACCCGCAGCGTGTTCTCGCCCTCGCGCAGCAGCTCCCGTACCGGAAAGCGGTAGGAGCGGTGCTGGTTGGCCGTGCTCGCGACCTCGACGCCGTTGAGCTCGACGGTGGCGACCGTGTCGAGGCCCTCGCAGACCAGGTCGGCGCGGTCGTGCCCGTCGGCGTGCCAGGCGAAGACCGTCTCGTACTCCCAGCCGGAGCGGCCTATCCAGGTCAGCCGGTTCTCGTTGTCGTCCAGGTAAGGGTCCTCGATGAGCCCGGCGGCCAGCAGGTCGGTGTGCACGCACCCCGGGACCGTGGCCGGGACGCGGGAGATGTCCCCGCCCACCTGGCGGAGGGTCCAGCCGTCGTGTAGCGCCCTCAATGCACACTCCCCATGGATGCGGTGTCGCCCCGCCGGACGAGATGACCCGGTTCGGCCTCCACCAGTGTGGAGGGTCCCCCTCCCACGTCCCCGGCGGGGGCGGCCGGCTCGCCGTCCCACCGGGCGGTGAGCCTGGGCACCGACGACAGCAGCCTGGCCGTGTACGGGTGGAGGGGGTTGCCGAACACCATGCCGGTGGGACCGGACTCGACCACCTGCCCCCGGTACAGGACCACGGCCCGCTCGCTGATGTAGTTGCCCAGCGACAGGTCGTGGGTGACGAACAGCACCCCGAGGCCGCGCGACTTCAGGTCGGCGAGCAGGTTGAGGACGTCGATCCTGGTGGACGCGTCGAGCATGCTGGTGATCTCGTCGGCGACGAGGTACCTGAGGTCGAGCAGGAGCGCCCTGGCGATCAGCAGGCGCTGCAGCTGGC
Source organism: Streptosporangium sp. NPDC023825 (assembly GCF_040639575.1). Classification (NCBI taxonomy): domain Bacteria; kingdom Bacillati; phylum Actinomycetota; class Actinomycetes; order Streptosporangiales; family Streptosporangiaceae; genus Streptosporangium; species Streptosporangium sp. NPDC023825. The sequence continues at coordinate 152,678 of NZ_JBFAAE010000006.1, forward strand.
CGCCGCTGAGCTGGTGCGGGTAGCGGCCCAGGATCTGCCCGGGATCGAGGCCGACGTCCTTGAGCGACGCGTCGATCCTGCCGTCCCACTCGGAGGCGGCGACGCCGGGGAAGTACTCATTCTTGATCATCTGCAGCACCCGGTCGGCCTTGAAGATCGGGTTGTAGCAGCTGAACGGGTCCTGGAACACGCCCTGCACGTGCCGGTAGTACGCCTTGCCCGGTTTGGCGGGGGCGCCGTCGAGGGTGATCGCGCCCTTCGTCGGGCGGATCAGCCCGAGGACGGTCTTGCCGAGGGTCGTCTTGCCGCTGCCGCTCTCGCCGATGAGGGAGACCACCTCCCCCGGCGCCAGGTCCAGGCTCACGTCGTCGACGGCGGTGAGGGTCGCGGTGCCGAAGGCACCCACCCGGTAGGTCTTGGTGACCCCTTCGAGTCTCAGCATCGTCCGAAATCCTTCGGGTCAGGCCTTCCAGCAGGCGACGTGGTGGCCGGTGTAGGTCTTGGTGACCCCTTCGAGTCTCAGCATCGTCCGGACTCCTTCGGGTCAGGCCTTCCAGCAGGCGACGTGGTGGCCGGGGGCGACCTCGACCGGCGGGGGGTCCTCCGCACACCTGTCGAAGGCGAGCGGGCAGCGGTCCCTGAACCGGCAGCCGGAGGGCGGGTCGAGCAGCGAGGGAGGCCTCCCGGGGATGCCCGACAGCCTGCGCTCGGAGTGGCGGACGCCGACCTCGGGCAGCGAGGAGATCAGCATCCGCGTGTACGGGTGGCGCGGCTCGTTGACGATCACCCCTGCCGGAGCCTTCTCGGCCAGCCGCCCCGCGTACATGACCATGATCGTGTCGGCGATCTGGTAGGTCAGCGAGATGTCGTGGGTGATGAAGATCATGCTGCGCACGAAACCCCGGTCCCTGAACTCCACCAGGGTCCTGGCCACGGCCTTCTGGGTCGACACGTCGAGCGCGGAGGTGATCTCGTCGGCGATGAGCAGGGACGGGTCGAGCAGGGTGGAGACGACCATCACCATCCGCTGCTTCATCCCGCCCGACAGCTCGATCGGGTAGCGGTCCAGGACGTCGCGCGGCAGCTCGACCAGGTCGAGGCGGCGTTCCAGCTCGGCGACGTCGAGGCGCTCGCCCCGGGAGGCGAGCAGCTCGGCGACCATCCGGCCGATCCTGCGGGTGGGGTTCAGCGCGCTCATGGAGTACTGCGGGATGAGGGAGACCCGCTTGAAGCGGAAGGGGTTCATCCGGCGGTCGTCGCCGATCGGCAGCTCCTCGCCGTCCAGCTCCGCTCCGCCCCCGGCCAGCCGCATCCGGCCGTCCATCCTGATGAGGCTCTTGCCGAGGGTCGTCTTGCCGCAGCCGGACTCGCCCGCCAGGCCGAGGATCTCGCCGTCGCCGACGTCGAAGCCGACGCCGTCGAGCGCCCGCACCTCGCCGCGCATGGTCCGGTAGTGGACCCGCAGGTCCTTCACACGCAGAGTCATCTAAAGCTCCCGCAGTTTCGGGTTGAACACCTCGTCGAGGCCGACGTTCATCACGTAGAGGGCGCCGACGATGGCGGTGATCCCGGCCCCCGGCGGGACGAACCACCACCACATGCCCAGGTGAAGGGCGCTCCAGCGGGCCGCGTTGTTGAGCATCAGGCCGAGCGAGACGCCCTCGCTGGGACCGAGGCCGATGAAGTCGAGCGAGGCGGCGATCAGGATCGACCCGCCGAACAGCAGGATGAAGGTCATGAAGAGGTACGAGCTCATGTTGGGCGCGATCTCCCTGGCGATGATCTTCCAGGTGCGCACCCCGCTGAGCCGGGCCAGGTCCACGAAGTCGCGCGAGCGCAGCGAGAACGTCTGGGCCCTGATGGCCCTGGCCGCCCAGGGCCAGGAGGTGAGCCCGATGAAGAGCGCCTGCACGCCGACGCTGCGGACCCCGAGGTAGGCGTTGACGATCAGCAGCACCGCGAGCGCGGGCAGGACCAGGACGATGTTGGTGAGCATGTTCAGCACCTCGTCGACCATCCCGCCCCGGTATCCGGCGGTGAAGCCGACCGCCATGCCGATGACCGCGGCCAGCCCGCCGCCGAGCACCCCCACCTGGAAGGTGAGGCTCAGGCCGTAGACGAACTGGGCGAAGATGTCCTGGCCGAACATGGTGGTGCCGAACCAGTGCTCGGCCGAGGGCGGCGAGGCGGGGGTGGCGACGTAGGCGTTGGGGTCGCCCCCGGCGATCACGGGGGCGGCGACGGCCAGGACGAGCAGCGGGACCAGCACGGCCAGTCCCGCCAGGAGCTTTCCGTTGCGCAGCGCGAAGTACAGGCCCTCGCGGCGCCTCACGGGCACGGCCGCCGTCACGGCGGCCTCCCGGTCCGGCCGCGGGTCCGCGGGTACGGCGGTCACGCGGCCTCCCCTCCCATTCCGGTCCTGGTACGGGGGTCGACCAGGACGTAGACGATGTCGATGACGAAGTTGGCGATCAGCACGCCCACGACGATGAACAGGAAGGCCCCCTGCAGCAGGAAGAAGTCCTGGTTCTGGATCGCCTTGAGGATCAGGTGGCCCAGCCCCGGATAGGAGAAGACGATCTCGGTGACCAGGGCCCCGGCCACGAGCACGCCGAGTTGCAGGGCCAGGCCGGTGATCTGCGGCAGGACCGCGTTCCTGAACGCGTAGCGCCGGATGAGCCGTTGCGACGCCCCGAGCGAGGACAGGTAGGTCGAGTAGTCGGCCTCCAGCTCATAGATGATCATGTTGCGCATGCCGATCGCCCAGCCGCCGAACGCGACGAGGAAGAGCGAGACGAACGGCAGGAACCAGTGCAGCGCCAGGTTCCCGAGGAACTCCCACGACCAGTTGGGCCGCATGGAGAAGCTGTAGCCGCCGGAGACGGGGAAGATCCCCGCCACCACGCCCAGCCCCCAGGCCATCAGGATGGCCAGCCACATGTAGGGCGTGGCGGTGAGCACGTACCCGATCGGCAGGGCCGCGTTGTCCAGCCACTTGCGCCTGGCCGCGAAGGCGCCGAACCTGTTGCCCGCCCACCAGCTGAGCAGGATGGACGGGATGAGCAGCGCCAGCGTGTACGGCACCGCCCGCACGATGACGTCGGTCACCGGGGTGGGGAACAGCCAGATGCTGGTCCCCAGGTCGCCCCGGAACAGCGCGGCCCAGAAGTTGGCGTACTGCTCCCAGAGCGGCAGGTCGAGCCCGAACAGGTTCGTGTAGTGGGCCCGCATCGCCTCCACGGCGGCGGGCTGTGACACGTTGGCCCTGGCCAGCATGCTCTGGACCGGGTCTCCGGGCATGAAGCGCGGGATCATCCAGTTGATCGTGACGGCCACGAGGAAGGTGAGCCCGTACACGAGCAGCTTCCGGCCGAAATAGCGTCGCACGCGATCCTCCAGAATCGGCGAGGTGAGCCCCTCCCCGCGCGGCCCCGCGGGCCCCGGCGGGTCCCGCCCGAGGTGGAGGCCGGGCGGGGGCCCGGGCGGGACGTCCGGGGGCGCGAGGGAGGGGGTGAGGATCGCCGGATCAGCCGCCGGCGGGCTTCAGCTCGGTCAGGGTCAGCACCCCGCCCAGCTCCAGCCAGTTGCGCCACATGGTCGGCGGGGTCTTGGGGGTGCCCGCGGCCGAGGACGGCCAGTTGGTCCAGACCGCGTTGCTGGTCTGCGCCCACAGGCCGTTGTACCAGAGCGGGATCACCGGCAGGTCGTCCAGCTGGATCTTCTGGATCTCCGAGGCGACCTGCTTCATGCCCTCGGCGTCGTCGACCTTCTTGCCGTCGAGATCCTGGACCAGGTCCCAGACCTTCTTGTTCTCGTAGCGGCCGAAGTTGACGGTGTTCTGCTGCTTGTTGATCGGCAGCCGGAACATGTAGTCGTAGTACATCCAGGGGGTGTTGGAAAGCTGCCGCTCGTTGTTGAGCAGCAGGTCGAACTTTCCGGACGTGCGCTGGTCGACCAGCGCGTTGTAGTCGGGGAACTCGGGGGTGAGATCGATCCCGGCCGCCTTGGCGCCCTCGGCGATGACCCGGCTCGCCTCCATCCAGTCGGTCCACCCGGCCGGCACGATGAGCTTCAGCGAGGCCTTGGAGCCGTCCTTGTTCTCCACGAACCCGTCGCCGTCGCCGTCCTTGTACCCGGCGTCGGCCAGCAGCTTCTTCGCCTTCGCGGTGTCGAACGCGAAGCCCTTCTCGCTCACCACGGCCTGGTCGACGTACTTGTCCCACTGCGGCAGCAGGCCGGTGGGACCGGCCGCCTTGACGAGGTTGCCGTAGACGCCCTCGACGATCTTCTTGGTGTCGACGGAGTTGGCGAGCGCCTTGCGGAAGGCGGGGTCGTTCATCGGCTTCTTCGTGGTGTTGGGCACCAGGAAAGCGGTGTTGGCCGAGAGCATGTACGGCGGTTCGGGGTAGTAGGTCTGGACGCCGAAGTTGCCCTTGACGAGGTTGGCCACCCCGGGCAGGAAGTTGTTGCTGAGGTCCAGGCCCTTCTGCAGCAGCAGGCCCATCGCGACCTCGTTGCTGGAGTTGACGATGTCGACGACGTACTTGGGCTTGACCTCCTTGCCCAGCGCGGCGGTGGCCCACCAGCCGTCGCGCTTGACCCAGGCCATCCGGTCCTGGTCGTGGCTGTGGTAGGCGTAGGGCCCGGTGCCGACCGGCTTCTCGTTGACGCCGTTCAGCACCTCCTCCTCGGAGAGGCCTTCCCAGATGTGCTTGGGGACGATCGCGTTGGCGTAGACCCAGTTGGCCCACTGCTGGTAGTTGGCCTTGGAGAAGGTGAACCTGACCGTGCCCGGGTCGACCGCCTCGACCTTCTCCAGCCAGTCCCACAGGTTGGCGTAGGGGATGGTCTTCATCTTGCCGAGCTCGACCGTGAAGACCACGTCGTCGGCGGTGAAGGGCTTGCCGTCGGCCCAGGTCACCCCCTGCCTGAGCTTGAGGTCGTAGGTCTTGTCGTCCGTCCAGGTACCGCTCTCGGCCAGCCAGGGGGTGAACTTGTCCGTCTGGGGGTCGTACAGGAACAGGGTCTCGTAGACGAGTCCCTTGGTGCCGGTGGCCGAGTCCCAGGTCCGCAGCGGGTTCCAGTTGGCCGGGGGACCCCACTGGGTGCCGCTGGTGTACAGGGTCTCGTTGCGGGGGAACGCGGCGTTCGCGTCGCCCGCCCCGCCCGCTCCGGCCGACGGGGCCGCTCCGCCGGAACCCTGCGGCGCCGCGCTCGGAGCGGACGGCGTGGTGGACCCGCCGGTGCACCCGGCCGCGGCCATGCAGGCCACGCAGGCCGCCGCCCCGAGGATCGCGAACCTTCGTCGAATCCGCATCGACAGTCTCCTCTCCAGCATGGGAGCGCTCCCAACCGATTTAAACGCGACCGCATGCGCTTGCTGAACCGGATAAGTAACGCGACCGTAAAGTCAATGTGTCTGCACTGTCAATAGGCGACTAGACCGGTTCAGTTACAATCGCCGCAGCCGGGAGGGGGTCGGACCCCTGGCAGGAGGCTGACCCGCGAGGCCTCGTCACGGCCTGGTCAGGGTGACGAGCAGCGCGGGGTGGTCGGTGTACCTCATGGAGACGACGTCGGTGCGCTCGAAGCCCATGCTCGCCGCGAAGACATGCTGCACGTCCCCGTCCCCCTTCCTGAAGAAGGGAGCGGAGTTGCAGTTCTGGACGTTCTGCCCGAACAGCGGCGCGTACCTCATGTTGAAGTCACCGGCCAGGAAGGTCGGCCTGGTGGCGGCGCCCCGGTCGCGCAGCATGGCGATGGCGGCCTTGCACTGCGCCATGGCGACGTTCCCCGTGGTCGACAGGTGGGTGGTGCAACCGGTGAGGTCGGGGAACTCGGCGCACACGTAGACGCGTCTCTCGCTCCCGCCGTCCTGGGTGGCGTAGACGCCGGAGAAGTTCGTCGCCCCGGTGGCACGGAAGATCAGCCCGTTGCCGTACTCGTCCCCGTTGACGCAGCGCACCGGCGTGCCGTCGGGCCGCAGCGCCGGGGCGAACACCCGGTGGCCGTTCCCCATGGAGGGGGCCAGCTGGGCCAGGTCGTCGCGGCAGATCTCGTTGAGCGTGACGGCCTGCGGCTGCCTGGCGCCGATGATGTCGCGCGCCTCCTGGATGACGTCGGCCCCGTTGAAACAGGAGGTGTTGACGCCGCTGTGGCAGAGGTTGAGCTGCAGGACGCGGTAACTCTGCGCGGCGGACGCGGAGGACGCGGAGGACGCGGAGGACACGGCGTAGGGAACAGCGGACGCGGAGGAGGGAACAGCGGACGCGGAGGAGGGAACAGCGGACGCGGAGGAGGGAACAGCGGACGCGGAGGGAACGGCGGCGACGGTCCCGGCCGTGGCCGTCAGGACGACGAGGGAAAGGCGAGCGAGAACACGGAGGCTGGACCACGAAAGGCGCATTTATCCTCTTATCTCGGAGATCCCGGACGCATCAATTGATCACGCGGGCAGCCCGGCGGAGAGTGCCCGGCCCCCAGGGCATTCGAGGCTGAACGGAAATAGCGGGATATACAGCCATGATGACGACTGAATCTAGATCGTCAACCACGGGATCCGGCAGCCACCGGCATCGACCTCGGTCGCCGCTGTCCCGCCGGCCGCCGGGGAGGTACGGCCAGGGCGGCCCGCCGCCGTCGAGCGGGCACCGGCCGGGCACCGGCGCGGCGCGGTCGCGCCAAGTCCTCGACGCGGTCGCGCGAGGTCCCGGGCAACGCCGAAGGGCCGGTACGGCGGATGCCGTACCGGCCCTTCAGGGTGTCGCGGTAGGACCTTCGGGCCCTACGAGGTGATCAGCGTGATCAGCGGCCGTAGCGGCTGCCGCCGCCGCGCGGGGCGGAGCCGCGGCCGTCGGCGCGGAACTCGCCGCCGCGGAAGCCGCCGCCCTGGCGCTCGCCGCGGAACGGCTCGCGCTCGCCCGCGGGACGCTCGGAACGGTAACCGCCGCCGGCCGGGGCCGGGCGGTCGGCGCGGAACGGCTCGCGCCGCTCGCCACCGCGGTAGCCACCGGTGGGACGCTCGGAACGGAAGCCGCCGCCCGACGGGCGCTCGGAACGGTAACCGCCGCCGACCGGGCGCTCGGAGCGGTACTGGCCGCCACCGGAGGCACCGCCGCCGCGGTTGTCGTCGCCGAAGGAACGCTCGCGGGGCTGCTGGCCCTCGCCGGCGCCGTGGGCGGGACGGTCGGAGCGGAAGCGGCGCGGGCCACGCCCGCCGCCGCCGTTGCCGCCGAAGCCGCCGCGGCCCTGACGCTGCTTGGCGGCCGGCGCCGAGGGCTCCCAGACCGGGATCGGCTCGCCGGTGGGCGTACGCGCGCCGGCGACCTCTCCCAGGCGCGGGTGGCCCGGGGTGGCCTTGATGCGGAACGGCTTGATGCCCGCGCGGCGGGTCATCGAGTCGGTGGAGCGGCGCTCGTTGGGGAGCACCAGCGTCATGACGGTGCCCTTCTCCCCGGCGCGGGCCGTACGGCCACCGCGGTGCAGGTAGCTCTTGTGGTCCTGGGGCGGGTCGACGTGCAGCACGAGGCTGATGTTGTCGACGTGGATGCCGCGGGCCGCGACGTCCGTGCAGACCAGGACGTTGATCGTGCCTTCCTTGAACTCGGCCAGGATGCGGGTGCGCTGGTTCTGGCGCTTGCCGCCGTGCAGGCCGCCGGCCCGGATGCCGACCTGGGCGAGCTGCTTGCACAGCCGGTCGACCCCGTGCTGGGTGCGCACGAAGATGATGGTCCGGCCCTCGCGGTTGGCGATCTCGGCGGTCACCGGGAACTTGTCGTCGCGGTGCACCTCCAGCACATGGTGCTCCATGGTGTCGACCGAGGAGGCGGCCGGGGCCATCGAGTGGGTCACCGGGTTGGTGAGGAAGCGGCGGACGAGCTTGTCGACGTCGCCGTCGAGGGTGGCGGAGAACAGCAGGCGCTGGCTGTCGGCCGGGGTCTGCTGCAGGATCGCGCTGACGACCGGGAAGAAGCCGAGGTCGCACATGTGGTCGGCCTCGTCGAGGATCGTCACCTGGACCTCGTCCAGCATGCACTCGCCCTGCTGCATGAGGTCGGTCAGGCGGCCGGGGGTGGCCACGACGACCTCGACGCCGCGGCGCAGCGCCTCGATCTGGCGGCCCATGGACATGCCGCCGACGACGGTCTTCATCCGCAGCGACAGACCGCGGCCGAGCGGCTCGAGCGCGTCGGTCACCTGCATGGCGAGCTCGCGGGTCGGGACCAGGACGACGGCCAGCGGGTGGCCGGGACGGGCCTTGGCGCCGGCGATGCGGGTCATCATGGGCAGGCCGAAGGCGAGCGTCTTGCCGGAGCCGGTCTGGCCGCGGCCGAGAACGTCGTGACCGGCGAGAATGTCGGGGATCGTGGCCCGCTGGATCGGGAAGGGACTGTCGATGCCCGAACGGGAGAGACCGGTCACCAGCGGCTTCGGCAGACCGAGGAGAGTGAACTCGGACACGCCTGCGGGGGCCTGGGAGATCTCGGTGATTTCGGGCAGAACAGCGTCAAGCATGGTCACGAAGACTCGTGCCTTTCGATAGAAGAACGGGGCACGTCACTTCTGCGAAAGGACGAGCCTGGAACGCACGGCCTGAGGCCGCGCTGGATCAACGCCCACATGGGGGCGGTAGTGCGGTGCAAGTCGAGGCGCACCGCACGGGGCGGGTCTAGCTTACCCGCACGCAGTCAAACCACGATCAAGCATACCCGGCGTTCGCAGTGCCGAGTTCGGTCGGGGCGTCCGGCATCGGCCGGCCGCTTGTCCGTCGGTTGGAGTCAACACTCCAGGCCGGGCTTTTCTTCCCGGCCTCGGAAATCCTCTCACACAATTGGGTACGGCCCGAACCCCGGGGGGTGCGAGCCGTACCGGAAACCACTTCTCAGACGTTGAAACCCAGCATCCGGAGCTGCTCGCGTCCCTCGTCGGTGATCTTGTCCGGGCCCCACGGCGGCAGCCACACCCAGTTGATCTTCACGTCGGAGACCATGCCCTCCAGGGCCGAGTGCGCCTGGTCCTCGATGACGTCGGTCAGCGGGCAGGCCGCGCTGGTCAGCGTCATGTCGATGGTGGCGACCGGCAGGGTGACACCCTCGCCGCCCGCGGCGCCCTCGCCGCCCTGCTCGGCGGCGTCCAGGTGAAGCCCGTAGATCAGGCCCAGGTCGACGACGTTGATGCCGAGCTCGGGGTCCACGACGTCCTTGAGAGCCTCCATGACCTCGTCATGGGTGGTGTCCCCGTCGTACGCCGTGGTGGGGGTCTCTACAGCCTTGCTCATTTGGTGCTCCTCACGACCGCGTCCTTGTAGGCCATCCACGCCAGTAGCGCGCACTTCACCCGGGCGGGGAACTTGGCGACCCCGGCGAAGGCGACGGCGTCGCCCAGCACGTCCTCGTCCGCCTCCACCTTTCCCCTGCCCTGCATCAGCCGGGTGAACTCGTCCACGACGCCGAGGGTGTCGTCGACGGTCGAGCCGGTGGCCAGCTCGTGCAGCACGGAGGCCGCGGCCTGGCTGATGGAACAGCCCTGCCCGTCGTAGGAGACGTCCTCGACCTTGCCGCCGTCGCCCAGCTTCACACGCATGGTGATCTCGTCACCACACGTCGGGTTCACGTGGTGGACCTCGGCGTCGTACGGGTCGCGAAGCCCCCTCCCCTGCGGGTGCTTGTAGTGCTCCAGGATCAGCTCCTGGTACATGGACTCGGCGATCATAGGGCCGTGCTCACCTTCTCGTTCGCTGCGCCGTACGCTCGCGCGTCGCCGGGCGCCGTGCGGCGGGCGTCCGCCGCCCGCCGTCCGCCCGCTCGCCGGCTCGACTGCTCGGGCATGGCTAGGCGAACACCTTCCGCACGTGGTGGAGGCCGCGGACCAGGGCGTCGATCTCGGCCGGTGTGTTGTAGAGGTAGAAGGACGCCCGCGTGGTCGCGGGAATCCCGAATCTCAGGTGGAGCGGGCGGGCGCAGTGGTGCCCCACGCGCACGGCCACCCCGAAGTTGTCATCCAGGATCTGCCCGACGTCGTGCGGGTGAATCCCCTCCAGGGTGAACGAGACCGTACCGCCCCGGTCCTCGAGGTCCAGCGGGCCGATCACCCGCAGCCCCGGGATCTCCCCCAGGGCGTCGAGCGCGTACGCCGTGAGCTCGCGCTCGTGGCGCGTGACGGCGTCCATCCCGATCTCGGACAGGTAGTCGATCGCGGCACCGAGACCGATGGCCTCGACGATGGGCGGGGTGCCCGCCTCGAACTTGTGCGGCGCGGGCGCGTAGGTCGAGTGGTCCATCCAGACCGCCTCGATCATCTCGCCGCCGCCCAGGAACGGGGGCATCGCCTCGAGCAGCTCGCCGCGGCCCCACAGCACGCCGATCCCCGACGGGCCGAGGACCTTGTGGCCGGTGAAGGCGAGGAAGTCGACGCCCAGCGCGGCCACGTCCACCTTCCGGTGGGGCACCGACTGGGAGGCGTCGAGCATCATCAGCGCGCCGACCTCGCGGACCCTGGCGAGCACCGGGGCGACCGGGTTGACCGTGCCCAGCACGTTCGACTGGTGCGCGATCGAGACGATCTTCGTGCGCTCGTTGACGAGCTCGCCGAGGTTGGACAGGTCCAGGCGGCCGGAGTCGGTGACGGAGAACCACCGCAGCGTCGCGCCGGTGCGCTGCGCGAGCATCTGCCACGGCACGATGTTGGAGTGGTGCTCCATCTCGGAGATGACGATCTCGTCGCCCGGGCCGAGCCGGAAGCGGGGGTCGGTGCCGATGGGGTTGCCGAAGGCGTACGCCACCAGGTTGAGCGCCTCGGAGGCGTTCTTGGTGAAGACGACCTCGTCGCGGTCGGGCGCGCCGATGAAGGCGGCCACCTTGTCGCGGGCGTCCTCGTACGCCTCGGTGGACTCCGCGCCCAGCACGTGCATGGCGCGGCCGACGTTGCTGTAGTGCATCGCCATGTGCTCGCGCATCACCTCGACCACCTGGGTCGGCTTCTGCGAGGAGTTGCCCGAGTCAAGGTAGATGAGCGGCCTGCCGCCGGGAAGCTCGCGGGACAGGACCGGGAAGTCCTTCCTGATCCTCTCCACGTCAAGGCCGTTGTCCATCAGGCCGACGCCTTCGTGTAGGCCTCGTAGCCCTCCGCCTCGAGCTTCTCGGCGAGCTCGGGGCCGCCCTGCTCCACGATCCGCCCGGCGGAGAAGACGTGGACGAAGTCCGGCTTCACGTAGCGCAGGATGCGGGTGTAGTGGGTGATGAGCAGCACGCCGGTCTCGTCGGAGCGGAAGCGGTTGATGCCCTCGGAGACCACGCGCAGCGCGTCGACGTCGAGGCCGGAGTCGGTCTCGTCGAGGACGGCGATCTTCGGCTTGAGGAGCTCCAGCTGGAGGATCTCGTGGCGCTTCTTCTCGCCGCCGGAAAAGCCCTCGTTGACGTTGCGCTGGGCGAAGGCCGCGTCGATGGACAGCGCGTCCATGCCGGACTTGAGGTCCTTGGCGAACTCGCGGAGCTTGGGGGCCTCGCCGCGGATGGAGGTGACGGCGGTGCGCAGGAAGTTGGAGACGCTGACGCCGGGGACCTCGACCGGGTACTGCATGGCGAGGAACAGTCCGGCGCGGGCGCGCTCGTCGACCGTGAGCTCCAGCAGGTCGACCCCGTCGAGCAGGACCTGGCCACCGGTGATCGTGTACTTGGGGTGGCCGGCGATCGCGTACGCGAGCGTGGACTTGCCCGAGCCGTTGGGGCCCATGATGGCGTGGGTCTCGCCGGCTCGCACGGTCAGGTTGACGCCGCGCAGGATCTCCTTGTCGGCGACGGTGACGTGCAGGTCGCGGATCTCCAGGGTGGAACCCGAGGGAACTCGGCTCGTGTCAGACACTTTATGACTCCTTCGAGAGCGAGACGAGGACGTCATCGCCATCGATCTTTACTCGGTATACGGGGACGGGCTTGTTGGCGGGCGGCCCGGTGGGCTTGCCCGAGCGCAGGTCGAAGCACGAGCCGTGCAGCCAGCACTCCAGGGTGCCGTCGTAGACCTCTCCCTCGCTGAGCTTCACCTCGGCGTGGGAGCAGACGTCGTGCAGCGCGAAGACCTCCTCGCCCCGGCGGACCAGGGCGACGGGGGTGTCGCCGACCTCAAGGCCGATCACTCCCTCGTCGGGGATGTCGGCGAGCTTGCAGACCTTCTCGAACGTCACTTCTCAAGCTCCGCCTCGACCCGGGCGAGCACCCGCTCGCGAAGCTCGGGAACCTCGATCTTCTCCAGCAGCTGCGCGAAGAAGCCCCTGATGACGAGGCGGCGTGCGTCCTCGAAGGGGATCCCGCGGGCCTGGAGGTAGAAGATGTGCTCGTCGTCGAGACGGCCCGAGGCGCTGGCGTGACCGGCCCCGGCGACCTCGCCGGTGAGGATCTCCAGGTTGGGCACCGAGTCGGCGCGGGCGCCGTCGGTGAGCAGCAGGTTGCGGTTGAGCTCGTAGGTGTCGGTGCCCTCGGCCTCGACGCGGATGATGACGTCGCCGATCCAGACCGCGTGCGCGTCCTGGCCCTGCAGCGCGCCGCGGTAGTCGACGTTGCTGCGGCAGCCGGGCTTGGAGTGGTCGACGAGGAGGCGGTGCTCCAGGTGCTGGCCGGCGTCGACGAAGTAGAGGCCGTTCAGCTCGGCGTCGCCGCCGGGGCCCTCGTAGGAGACCGACGGGGACAGCCTGACCAGGTCGCCGCCGAGGGTGACCACGAAGCCGCGGAAGGTCGCGTCCTTGGCCAGCAGCGCGTGGTGGTGGGAGACGTGCACGGCGTCGTCGGCCCAGTCCTGCAGGCTGACGACCTTGAGCGTGGCGCCCTCGCCCACGACGAACTCGACGTTGTCGGCGTAGACGGCGCTGCCCTGGTGGTCGAGGACGACCACGGCCTCCGCCATCGGCTCCAGCCGCACGACCGTGTGGCCGTACGCGGCGCCCTGCCCGGACCCGGTGAGGGTGATCACCGTCGGCTTGGAGGCGACGGCCTCGCGCGGGACGGTGAGCACGGTGGCCTTCTCGAAGGAGGCGTAGGCCTGGGCGCTGACCCGGTCGGCGGGCACGTACGCCTTGCCGACCCGCTGGTCGTCGCGGCCGACGGTCTCCACGGTGACCTCGGGGGCGGCGTCGACGTGCACGACGACGTTCGCGGAGGCCGCAACACCCTCGTGCAGGCCCTTGAGCCGGGAGAGCGGGGTGAAGCGCCACTCCTCCTCCCGGCCGGTCGGTACCGCGAAGTCGGCCACGTCGTACGAGGCCTTCTCGTGGAGGGTCGACAGGGGTTTTCCGGTGTCGAGACCCATCAGCCGACGGCCCCTTCCATCTGCAGCTCGATCAGGCGGTTCAGCTCCAGGGCGTACTCCATCGGGAGCTCGCGGGCGATCGGCTCGACGAAGCCCCGGACGATCATCGCCATCGCCTCGTCCTCGCCCATACCGCGGCTCATCAGGTAGAAGAGCTGGTCGTCGGAGACCTTGGAGACGGTGGCCTCGTGCCCCATGGAGACGTCGTCCTCGCGCACGTCCACGTAGGGGTAGGTGTCGGAGCGGCTGATCTGGTCGACGAGGAGCGCGTCGCACTTGACGGTGCTGGCGCTGCCGTGCGCCCCCTCCTCGATCTGGACCAGGCCGCGGTAGGAGGTGCGGCCGCCGCCGCGGGCGACGGACTTGGAGATCACCGAGGAGCTGGTGTTCGGCGCGAGGTGCACCATCTTGGCCCCGGCGTCCTGGTGCTGGCCCTCACCGGCGAAGGCGACGCTGAGGGTCTCGCCCTTGGCGTGCTCGCCCATGAGGTAGACGGCCGGGTACTTCATGGTGACCTTGGAACCGATGTTGCCGTCGACCCACTCCATGGTCGCGCCCTCGTACGCCACGGCGCGCTTGGTGACCAGGTTGTAGACGTTGTTCGACCAGTTCTGGATGGTCGTGTAGCGGCAGCGCGCGTTCTTCTTCACGATGATCTCCACGACCGCGCTGTGCAGCGAGTCGGAGGAGTAGATCGGCGCGGTGCAGCCCTCGACGTAGTGGACGTAGGAGCCCTCGTCGACGACGATCAGGGTCCGCTCGAACTGGCCCATGTTCTCGGTGTTGATCCGGAAGTAGGCCTGGAGCGGGATCTCCACGTTGACGTTCGGCGGTACGTAGATGAAGCTGCCGCCGCTCCAGGTGGCCGTGTTCAGCGCGGCGAACTTGTTGTCGCCGACGGGGATCACGGTCCCGAAGTACTCCTTGAAGATCTCCTCGTGCTCCCTGAGGGCGGTGTCGGTGTCGACGAAGATGACACCCTTCTCCTCGAGGTCCTCACGGATCTTGTGGTAGACCACCTCGGACTCGTACTGGGCGGCGACGCCGGCGACCAGGCGCTGCTTCTCCGCCTCGGGGATGCCGAGCTTGTCGTAGGTGTTCTTGATGTCGTCGGGCAGGTCCTCCCAGGAGGCGGCCTGCTTCTCCGTCGAGCGCACGAAGTACTTGATGTTGTCGAAGTCGATCCCGCTGAGGTCGGAACCCCAGTTGGGCATGGGCTTCTTGCCGAAAAGGCGCAGCCCCTTCAGACGAAGGTCCAGCATCCACTCCGGCTCGCTCTTCAGCGCGGAGATGTTGCGGACGACCTCTTCGGACAGGCCGCGCCGGGCCGTCGCTCCCGCGGCGTCCGAGTCGGCCCAGCCGAACTTGTAATTCCCGAGGCCTTCCAGCTCCGGGCGGTCGGTGACAGTCACCTTCCGGTCTCCTTGCTCGATGTGTCGATCGTTTCGTGGACTGCCGGCGGTGGCGCCGGATCGGGTGCGGAAAAACCCGTCGCGGGCTCTCTGGCGCCCGGCCCGGGGGTTCTGCGGGGACTCACGTGCGTGGTGCACACGCCGTCGCCGTGGGCGATGGTCGCGAGCCGTTGCACGGGGGTGCCGAGGATGCGCCCGAACGCCTCCGTCTCGGCCTCGCACAGCTGCGGGAACTCCGCGGCCACGTGCGCCACCGGGCAGTGGTGCTGGCACAGCTGCTCGCCGCCGAGGCTGGCCTTGCTCGCCGAGGCGGCGTAGCCGTCGGCCGACAGCGCCTCGGCCAGGACGCGGACCCGCTGGTCGGCGGGGACCTCGCTCATCCTCGGCCGCAGGCGGTCGACCAGGCCGGCCACCTGTGACCTGGCGAACTCCGCCACGGCCTCCTCGCCCACGCGCTCGGCCAGGAAACGCAGCGCGCTCCCGGCGAGGCCGTCGTAGGCGTGCTCGAAGGCGCTGCGGCCCGCGTCGGTTATCGCGAACAACTTGGCCGGCCGCCCGCGCCCGCGCTGGCCTCGCGGCCTGGCGGTGCGGGCCTCGGCCATTCCCTCGGCCAGCAGGGCGTCGAGGTGCCTGCGCACGGCGGCGGGAGTGAGGCCGAGCCGCTCGCCGAGGGCGGCGGCGGTGATGGGCCCGTGTTCCAGGATGAGCCGGGCGACACGCGCTCGCGTGCTGCGCTCGGCGGACACGGCGGAGGGCCGCGCGGCGGCGGCTCCCTCGGTGCCCTGCATCCCGGTCACGTATTTCACAACATCAGTGTGCCGTAATTGCTTCCCCAGTTACAAACCCGATGTTCGGTCGACCGAATGTGGTTCGTCACGCAGGTAAGCCTTACCTAAGCTGGGGAAACGCTCCGTGAGGCCCCCCGCAGCCCGACGAAGGCGGCGAGCGCGGCGAGGGTGAAGCCGGCCAGGACGACGGCCATCGGCAGGGCCGACCCCTCGCCGCCCAGGCCCACCAGCGGGGCGGCGAGCGCGCCGAGCGCGAACTGCAGCACGCCCGTCAGCGCGGCCGCGCTCCCGGCGATCTGCTGGGGCTGGCCGGCCAGGGCGAGCGCGCCGCTGCCCGGCAGGACGAAACCCGCCCCGCACATCATCACGAACAGCGCGGCGACCAGCACCGGCAGGGGCAGGTGGAACAGGGCCGCGACGAGCACCCCGGCGGCCCCGGCCACGCTCATGAGCAGCCCGGCCACGATCAGCCTGGCCGGATCCAGCCGCCCGGCGAGGCGCCCGCCGATCTGCGCGGTGACGGTCAGGCCGAGCGCGTTCAGCCCGAACACCAGGGAGAAGGTCTGCGCCGAGGTGTCGTAGACGTCCTGGAGCACGAAGGGCGAGCCGGAGATGTAGGCGAACATGGCCGCGAAACCCAGCCCCCCGGCCAGGGTGGCGGCCATGAAGGAGCGGTCGCGGAGCAGGTGCCAGAAGGTGACGAGGGTGTGCCGGAGCCCGCCGCTCTCGCGCCGGTCGGCGGGCAGCGTCTCGCGCACCCCGGACAGCGCGAAGGTCAGCAGCAGGAGCCCGGCGGCGCTCAGCGCGACGAACACGCCCCGCCAGGAGGTGTGGTCGAGCAGCTGCGCGCCCGCGATCGGGGCGAGGATCGGCGCGAGGCCGGTCACGAGCATGAGGGTGGCGAAGATCCGGGCGATGGCCGCCCCCTCGTACAGGTCGCGGACGACCGCACGGACGATCACCAGCGCGGCGCCGCCCGCGATGCCCTGCAGCAGGCGGAATCCCACCAGCCCGTACACCGACGGGGAGAAGGCGCACAGCAGGGAGGCGGCGGCGTAGGCGGCGATGCCGATCAGCAGCGGGCCGCGCCGGCCGCGCGTGTCGCTGATCGGGCCCGCGACGACCTGCCCGATGGAGAACCCGACGAGGCAGGCGGTGAGGGTGAGCTGCACCTGCGCCTGCCCGGTGCCCAGGTCGGCGGCGATGGAGGGGAAGGCGGGCAGGTACATGTCGATCGAGAGAGGACCCACCGCCGACAGCGCGCCCAGGATGAGCAGTAGCAGTGTCCTGCGCCGTGCGATCGGCGTCACCTCCGGCTCGACGACGGCCGCGGTCATACCCGTGTCCCCTTTTGATTGCAGGCCACGCCCGCTGGTCACGGGCGAACGATGGGCCCACAGGGGCCGAAGCGTCCCAACCAACAGCCGGTCATCCGAATTCCTGTATTTCGGAAATTTCCTCAGAAAAACCTTTAAGCGCCAGTCTGGCGGGTCCGGTCCCGACAGGGAAACGGGACCGCGGCGGCCCTGGACGCGTGGTCCGGAAGCGTGACCGGCGAGCGCAGTCCCTAAACTCGTGGCCATGGACTCCCCAGCCGTCGAGATCGTCGACCTGGTCAAGAGATACGGCGGGACGACCGCGATCGACGGCCTGACCTTCAACGCCGCCCGAGGCGCGGTCACCGCGGTGCTGGGCCCCAACGGGGCCGGCAAGACCTCCACCCTGGAGATCTGCGAGGGATTCCGCCGGGCCGACGGCGGCACCGTGCGAGTGCTCGGGCTCGACCCGTCACGACCGGAACTGCGGGCCAGGGTCGGGGTGATGCTCCAGGCGGGCGGCGTTCCCCCCGCGTCCCGCTGCGGGCAGTGGCTGCGGCTGATGTCCTGCTTCCACACCCACCCGCTCGACCCGGCGGCGCTGCTGGAGCGGCTGGGGCTGAGCGAGCACGCCCGCACCCCGTACCGCAGGCTCTCCGGCGGCCAGCAGCAGCGCGTGTCGCTGGCGGGGGCGGTCATCGGCCGTCCCGAGCTGGTCTTCCTCGACGAGCCGACCGCGGGTCTGGACCCGCAGGCCAGGCACGCCTGCTGGGAGCTGGTGCGGGACCTGCGTGCGAGCGGGGTCTCGGTGGTGCTCACCACCCACCACATGGACGAGGCGGAGAAGCTCTCCGACCAGATCGTGATCATCGACCGCGGCAGGGTGGTCGCCGAGGGCACGCCCTCCTCCCTCACCGGCGCCGAGCGGCAGCTGCGCTTCCGCGCCCGGCCCGGCCTCTCCCTGGACGAGCTGCTCGCCGCCCTGCCCGCCGGCAGCGCGGCCAAGGAGTCGCCCGCGGGGCACTACATCATCGAGGGACAGGTCGCGCCCGGCCTCCTGGCCACCGTGACGACCTGGTGCGCGGCCGAGGGGGTGGCCGCCGACGACCTCAGCATCGAGCGGCGCACCCTGGAGGACGTCTTCCTGGAACTGACCGGGCGTGAGCTCCGGTGACGCCCTCGCGACCCCCGGCTCCGGTGACGCTCCCGGAGCTCCTCGCCCCGGTGACGCTCCCGGAGCCTCTCGCAGCACCCTCGAAACCCCCTCGCCACCGCCCCGCGCGCGTCCGGGTGCGGTCCCGGCCGGAGCGCGGGCCAGACCGCAGGAGAGCCCCATGACGACCCTGGACCTCACGCCGGCTCCCGGAGCCGCGCCGCTGGGCCGGATGGTGGCGGCCCAGACGGGCGCGGAGATCCGGGCGATGCTGCGCAACGGCGAGCAGCTGCTGCTCACGATGATCATCCCGGTGCTGCTGCTCGTCGGCCTCTCCTCCGCCCCGATCATCGACGTGGGCGGCGGTTCCCGGGTCGGCTTCATGACCCCCGGGGTGCTCGCGCTGGCCGTGATGTCCACCGCCTTCACCGGGCAGGCCATCGCGACGGGCTTCGAGCGCCGTTACGGCGTGCTGAAGCGGCTGGGCGCGACCCCGCTGTCGCGGACCGGGCTGATGCTGTCCAAGACGCTCGCGGTGATCGCCGTGGAGGTCGTCCAGGTGGCGGTCATCTGCGCGGTGGCGCTCGCCCTGGGCTGGCGCCCCACGGGCTCGCCGCTCGCGGCGCTGCTGCTGGTCGTGCTGGGCACCGCCGCGTTCAGCGGGCTCGGCCTGCTGATGGCGGGAACGCTGCGCGCCGAGGCCACGCTCGCCGCGGCGAACCTCGTCTACCTGCTCCTGCTCGCCTGCGGCGGGGTCGCCTTCCCGCTGGCGAAATTCCCCGAGGCGGTACGGCCGGTGCTGGAGCTGCTGCCGATCTCGGCGCTGACCGGAGGGCTCCGCGCGGTCCTGAGCGACGGCGCGGGACTCCCGCTCGTCGCCGTGGCGATCCTCGCGGCGTGGGCGGCGGTGTCGCTCCTCCTGACCTCCCGGACGTTCCGCTGGGAATGACCAGGCCGTAAACCCCGTACCGGGAACCACTTAACCGGAAATATCCGCTCTTTTCATCACAAAAGATCAACGAGGGTGATCGGCACCACCTACCATCCTCCAGGTGATCATTACCGGAACGCGGTCTTCGTCCCGTCCGGCGACACGACATACGGGGCAAATCTGGCCAAGTTTGGCCATGGGGATCGTCGCCACGCTTGTCGCCGTCGCAGGCTCGTCCACGGTCTCCCAGTCGGGGGACGAGCTCGCCACCCTCAGCGCGGCCCGCCGCGGCGCCGGAGGACTCTGGGAGCTGGCCCAGCACATCGACGGGCACTTCCTGCCCTACTACGCGTTCATGCACCTGTGGCTGGAGTTCGGGCAGGCCGAGTGGTGGATGCGCCTGCCCTCGGCGCTCGCGACGGGCGCGGCCACCGCGCTCATCGCCGACCTGGGACGCCGGCTCAGCTCGCAGCCCGCCGGGCTGGCCGCCGCCGCCGTCTACGTCTTCCTGCCCTCGGTCTCCTACCACGGGCAGAACATCCGCTCCTACGCGTTCGCCGCCGCCGCCGCGGTCCTGGCCACCTGGACGCTGTACCGGGCGATCGAGGAGCCCGGACGGCGCGGCGGCTGGTGGAGGTACGCGGCCGCCGTCGCGCTGCTGGGCTGCACGCAGGTGTTCGCGCTGCTCGTGCTGGCCGCGCACCTGCTCGCGATCACACTGTACGGGCGGGGCGTCCTGCCCAGGGTGCTGGCCTGCATGGCCCTGGGGTGTGTTCCGGGGACCGTCTGGGCGGCGGTCGGCTTCGCCGAGCGGCACGCGATCAGCTGGATCACCATGCCGGGACCCGACGTGTTCCTGGCACTGCCCAAGATGGCCGGGGGCACCGCCCTGGCGGGGTGCGCGGTGCTGGTCATCGCGGCGGCGGCCCCCTTCCTGCGCCGGCGACACGGCGCCGACCGGCTCTGGATCGTCCTGCTGGGCGCCTGGGCGCTCCTGCCGCCCCTGCTGCTGTTCGCCCTGTCCCACCTGGTCTCGCCGGTCTACGTCGACCGCTACCTGTTCGCGACGGTGCCCGCGTACGCGCTGCTGGCCGGGCTCGCGCTCACCGCGCTGCCCCGCCTGCCCGCCCTGCTCGCGCTGGCGGGCGTGCTGGCGGCCGGGTTCCCCGGCCAGCTGGACTTCCGCAGGGAGGACGGGCACCACGAGAACTTCCCCCGGGCGGTACGGATCCTCGCGAGCGAGGGCCGGCCCGGCGACGCCATCGTCTACGGCCGCTCCTCCCTGCGCGAGGGCTTCCGCTACTACGACGGGACGCGGCACGGCGGGAAGGGGCTGCCCGACGACGTGCTGCTCGCCGGGCCCGGCCCCCTGCCGGACTCCTTCGGCTACCCGGAGCGCTCCGACGTGGCCGCCGCTGTGGCCGGGCGCGAGCGGGTCTGGATGGTCTGGCGCGGCGGATCGGAGGCGGCCTCGCGCGTCGGCCGGGTCACCGCCCTGACCAAGGAGGGATTCGTCCGGGCCAAGGCATGGCGGACGGGCCGCGTACCCGGTATGACCGTGGCGCTCTACACCCGCGAACCCGCGCCGGACGCCGGATAGACGGCGAGGCTCTCCCTCCGGCGGGGGACGATCCGCCGGAGGGCCGCCCTCGCCGCCGGGGCGCGGCCCCCTCGTGAAGCCACCTCCCGCGGGGCCGCGCCGCCCCTTACGGAGCCACCGCTCCCCCCGGAGCCACCACCTCCTGCGGAGCCGTGGCCTTCCGCGGAGTCGTCTCGCATCGCGGACGTCCCGGAAAACGGGCACCCCGATCGGTAAGGTGCCATCTACTAGTTTGCACCTGGCTTGAGGAGAGTCGTGACCGCCGAAGCCCTGCACGGGCCCGCCGAGCCGAACAAGCTGGGGCTGTCCGGGCCCGGAGCGCTGCTGAGAGCGGCCTCCGACGCCATCCCACCCTCGGGGCTGGTGCTGCTGGCCATCATGTCGGTGCAGGTGGGCGCGGGTTTCGCCAAGGACCTGTTCGCCCAGCTGCCGCCGAGCGCCGTGGTGTTCCTGCGGATCGCGACGGGCGCGCTGATCATGGGCGCGGTCGCCCGCCCCCGGCTGCGCGGGCTGTCCAGGGCGGACGTCGGAGCGGGGGTGGCGTTCGGCGTGACACTGGGCGTGATGAACCTGTCGTTCTACGAGGCGCTGGCCCGGCTGCCCATGGGCATCGCGGTGGCGATCGAGTTCCTCGGCCCGCTCGGTGTCGCGGTGGCGGCCTCGCGCCGCCGCCTCGACCTGCTCTGGGTCGCGCTCGCCGGGTCGGGCGTGGTGCTGCTGGCCCCGTGGGGCACGGCCCCGTCCAGGATCAGCTGGGCCGGGATCGCCTTCGCCCTGGTGGCGGCGGTCTGCTGGGCCGGCTACATCCTGCTGTCCGCCTCGGTCGGCCGCCGCTTCCCCGGGACGAGCGGCCTCGCCCTGGCGATGATCGTCTCCTGCGTGCTGGTCGCCCCCGTCGGGATCGCCTCGGGCGGCGCCGACCTGCTCCAGCCCGAGCTGCTGCTGATCGGGCTCGGGGTGGGCCTGCTGTCGTCGGTCATCCCCTACTCGATCGAACTGGAGGCGCTGCGCAGGATGCCCAAGCGGGTCTTCGGCATCCTGATGAGCCTGGAGCCCGCGATGGCGGCTCTGGTCGGGCTGCTGGTGCTGGGCGAGGTGCTCCAGATGCGGGAGTGGGCCGCCATCGGCTGCGTGGTCGTCGCCAGCGTGGGCGCCACCCGCGGCAGCGGCTGACGCCGCCCACCCGGGCCGCCGCTACTCGGGCCGGCTGGCCCAGATGCCGCGGACGTGGTGGATGTGGGCGCGCATCAGCCGCTCGGCACCGGCCGCGTCGCCCTCGGAGAGCAGTTCGAGCAGCGCGAGGTGCTCGCGGGCGGAGTCGGCGAGGGTACCCCGCCGGTGCAGGGAGGACAGGCCGTACAGGCGGGCCCGGTTGCGCAGGTCGCGGACCACCTCCACGAGGTGGGAGTTGCCCGCCAGGGCGAGCAGGTCCAGGTGGAAGCGGATGTCGGCGTCGACGTACGCGAGCAGGTCGCCGCGCT
This sequence comes from Streptosporangium sp. NPDC023825, assembly GCF_040639575.1. NCBI lineage: Bacteria > Bacillati > Actinomycetota > Actinomycetes > Streptosporangiales > Streptosporangiaceae > Streptosporangium > Streptosporangium sp. NPDC023825. Next base: position 174,655 of record NZ_JBFAAE010000006.1, read on the forward strand.
CGGCGGCGTCGACGATCGCCTGGGCCAGCGGGCGCAGCGTCTCGAAGCTCGGCGCGCGCCCGGCGTCGGCCAGTTGCGCCACCGTGGGCACCTCGATGAGCCTGCGGATCTCGGTCAGCTCGTCCAGGTCCCGGTCGGACAGCTCGGTGACCCGAAAGCCCTTGTTGCGCACCGCCTCGACCAGGCCCTCCTTGGCCAGGTCGAGCATGGCCTCGCGCACCGGGGTCGCCGAGACCCCGAACTGGGCGGCGAGGACCGGGGCGGAGTAGACCATGCCGGGCCTCATCTCACCGGTGATGAGGGCCGCCCTGAGCGCGTGGGCCACCTGCTCACGCAGGCTCTGCCGCTCGCTCACGGCCGGCAGGTCGAGCCGGCCGTCCGCCCTAGGAGCCATACCGGAGCCTCTCGTGTCGCTCGCGTCCGCGCCCGATCGGCGGAACCCGCCACTCCCTCATCCTCCCAGGCCATGCGTGCGTCCCCGAACACCCGGGGGCCGATCCGGAGGGCACGACGCCGGTGACGGGTCCGCCGGTCATCCCCCCTCGCTCCCCCGGACCCCGCCGAGGTAGGCCTCGACCACCCGGGCGTCCCGGCGGAGCTCGGCGGCGGGCCCGTCGAGGACGCACTCGCCGTTCTCGATCACGTAGCCGCGGTGCGCGATCCCCAGGGCGGCCACGGCGTTCTGCTCGACGAGCAGGACCGAGGTGCCCTCGGCGTTGATCCCCGCGATGAGCTCCATGACCGAGGCGACCACCAGGGGCGCCAGGCCCATGGACGGCTCGTCGAGCAACAGCAGCCGGGGCCCGGTGACCAGCGCCCTGCCGATGGCGAGCATCTGCTGCTCGCCGCCCGACAGCGTGCCGCCCTGCTGGGCGCGCCGCTCCGCCAGGCGGGGCAGCAGCTCGTAGACCCGCTCGATCCGCGCGCGGATCTCCGCCTGGTCGCGGACCAGGTAGCCGCCCAGCTGGAGGTTCTCGTGCACGCTGAGCGTGCTGAAGATCCTGCGGCCCTCCGGGACGTGCACCAGGCCGCGCGCGGTGATCCGGTGCGGCTTCTCCCTGGTGATCGCCTTCCCGTCGAAGACCACCGTCCCGCCGGAGGGCCTCAGCAGCCCCGAGACCGCCGACAGCGTGGTGGTCTTGCCCGCGCCATTGTTGCCGAGCAGGGCCACGATCTCCCCCTCGGCGACGCCGAGCGACAGGCCCCGCAGGGCGTGCACGCCGCCGTAGTGGACGTCCAGCCCGTCGATGTCAAGCATTGGCGTCTCCCCCGGCCGTGCCGTCGTCCCCCGCGGTCTCTTCTCCGGCTTTCCCGGCTTTCTTGGCTTTTTCGGCTTCTCCGGCGCCGTCGTCTCGCCTTTCGCCGTATCTTTCGCCGTATCTTTCGCCGTGTCTCGCCGCGGCCTCCTCGCCCGAGCCGCCTTCCCCGGTGCCGCCCTTCCCCGCCGTCGCGGTCCCACCGGCCTCGTCCCCCGCGGCGGTGGGGTCGCCGCCGAGGTAGGCCTCGATGACGGCCGGGTCGCGCCGGACGTCCTCGGGACGGCCGTCGGCGATCTCCCTGCCGAAGTTGAGCACGACCACGCGCTCGGAGACCTCCATGACCAGGCCCATGTCGTGCTCGATGAGCACGATGGCCACCCCCAGCGCCTGGATGCGCCGGATCAGGTCGAGCATCTCGGCCTTCTCACCGTGGTTGAGCCCTGCCGCGGGCTCGTCCAGCAGCAGCAGGTCGGGGCGGCGGGCCAGGGCACGGGCGATCTCCGTACGGCGCTGCTCACCGTAGGGAAGGTTGCGTGCCTGCCCGTACCGGTCGCCGCGCAGGCCGACGAAGTCCAGCCAGTGGTGGGCCTGCTCGGTGCACTCGCGCTCGGAGCGCCGGTAGCGCGGGGTGTGCAGCAGCGCGTCCAGGACGCTCTGGCGCAGCCACAGGTGCGATCCGGCGCGCACGTTGTCCAGGACCGACAGCTCGCCGAACAGGCGCAGGTTCTGGAAGGTCCGCGCGACCCCCAGGCCCGCGATGGCCGAGGGCCGCATCCCCGGCAGGTCCCTGCCTCGCAGGGTGATCCGGCCGGAGGTCGGCCGGTAGAAGCCGGTGACGCAGTTGAAGGCCGACGTCTTGCCCGCCCCGTTGGGCCCGATCACCGAGACGATCTCCGCCTCGTCCACCGAGAACGACAGGCCGTCGATGGCCACCAGCCCGCCGAAGGTCAGGCGCAGGTCGGCCACGCTCAGCAGGCTCACGGGACCTCCTTGGAACGAGCCGGCCAGATCCCCTGCGGTCGCAGGAGCATGAAGACGATGAGCAGGACGCCGAACAGGAAGAACCGGTAGTCGGCGAGGTCGCGCAGGATCTCCGGCAGGATGCTGATCACGATGGCGCCGACGACGACGCCGGGCACCGATCCCATGCCGCCGAGGACCACGGCCATGAGCACCAGCGCCGACGACAGGAAGGTGAAGCTGCCCGGCGAGATGGCCGACAGCTGCGCGGCGAACAGCACCCCGGCCAGGCCGCCCCAGACCGCCCCGGCGATGTAGGCGGCGAGCTTGACCCGGTAGGTGTGCACGCCCATCGCCTCGGCGGCGTCCTCGTCCTCCCGGACGAAGCGCCAGGCCCGGCCCAGGCGGGAGCGGCCCAGCCGCGCCGCGCCGAGGACGGCCAGCGAGACGACGGCCACGGTGACGTAGTAGAAGGCCGCGGGGTGCTCGACCAGGTGCGGGATGCCGTAGATGCCGGAGGGGCCGCCGGTGACGTCCAGGTTGTTGGCGGTGATCCGGATGATCTCCCCGAATCCGAGGGTCACGATGGCGAGGTAGTCGCTGCGCAGCCGCAGGGTGGGTGCGCCGATGACGATCCCGGCGACGACCGTGACCACGAGCACGGCGGGCACCGTGGCGAGCAGCGGCAGGTCGAAGCGGGTGGCCAGCACGCCGCTGGTGTAGGCGCCGACCGCGAAGAAGGCGACGTAGCCCAGGTCGAGCAGGCCGCAGTAGCCGACCACGATGTTCAGCCCGGCGGCGAGCATCACGGCGATGGCCGCGCTGGTCATGACCGACAGCGCGTACGGCGTGGCGTTGACGAAGGGGGCCAGCAGCGCGATCAGCAGCCCGGCGATCCCGGCCCAGCGGTTCTGCAGCAGTTTCGACGCCCTGGTGGGGGGCCTGCCGGCGCCGCGGCGGCGGACCTTGGTACCGGTACCGGTGGCTCCGGCGGGCGCGGTTGCTCCGGTGGGCCCTGCGGTCTCGTTCATACGCGCTCCGTGACGCGCTCGCCGAGCAGGCCCGTGGGCCGCACCGTCAGGAACAGGATCAGCACCCCGAAGGCGAACACGTCGCGCCACTCACCGCCCAGCCAGAACGTGCCGAAGGACTCCAGCAGCCCGAGCAGCAGGCCGCCGAGCATCGTGCCGGGGATGTTGCCGATGCCGCCGATGACGGCCGCCGTGAAGGCCTTGAGCCCGATCAGGAAGCCCATCATGAAGTCGATCTTCCCGTAGTAGGCCCCGGCCATCACCCCCGCGGCCCCCGCCAGCGCCGAGCCGATGAAGAAGGTGCGGGAGATCACCGCGTTGACGTCGATGCCCATCAGCGCGCTGGTGCGCGGGTCGAGCGCGATGGCCCGCATGGCCCGGCCCTCACGGGTGCGGGTGACCAGCAGGTTGAGCCCGGCCATGAGCAGCACCGCCACGCCGACCAGGACGACCTGCTGCACGGTGAGCCGGGCCCCGAGGATCTCCAGCGAGGTGCCGCCCAGCCGCACCGGGTAGACGCGCGGATCGGCCCCGGCCACCGCGCGCATGCCGTACTCCAGGGCGAAGGAGGCCCCGACCGCGGTGATCAGCAGGGACAGCCGTGGGGCGCGGCGGAGCGGCCGGTAGGCGATCCGCTCCAGCGCCACCCCGGCCAGGCCGGTGACGACCATGGTCGCCAGGAGCACCGCGAGCAGCAGCGGCAGGGCCATCGAGGAGGACACGCCGCCGACCGCGCCGAGGATGGCGAAACCGGCGAACGCGCCCAGCATGTACAGGTCGCCGTGGGCGAAGTTGAGCAGTTTGATGATCCCGTAGACCATGCTGTAGCCCAGGGCCACCAGAGCGTAGAACGAGCCGACGAACAATCCGTTCCAGACGAGCTGCGTCACTGGAGGGCGTCCTGCAGGGCGAATTTGTCGTCCTTGACGACAAGGATCTGGAAGCCGCCGTTCGCCAGGGTGTGCTCGGGGGTGAACTTCAGCGGCCCGGAGAACATCGAGAAGCCGTCGATCGCCTCGAGCGCCGCGATGACCTTGTCACCGTCGGTGGCACCCGCCTTGGTGATCGCCTCTGCGGCCAGCCGCACCGCGTCGTAGGCCTGGTTGGAGTACGGGCCGGGCTCGGAGGAGTACTTCTTCTTGTACGCCTCGATCCAGCCCTCGGCGCCCTCGAGGGTGTCGGGGGTCTGGGTCATCGTGGCGTAGAGGCCCTCGGCGGCCTCGTCTCCGGCGATCTCGATCAGCTTGGGGGAGACCGAGCCGTCGCCGACCATGATGGAGCCCTTGTATCCGGCCTGCCGTAGCTGGCGCGCGATCAGGCCGCCCTCCTGGAAGTAACCGGTCCAGTAGACGAAGTCGGGCTTCTTGGCCAGCACGTTGGTGATGTTGGCGCTGTAGTCGCTCTCCTTCGGGGTGACCGCCTCGGTGATCGCGGCCTCGGCTCCGTCGGGGGCCTCCAGGAGGGCCTGGGTGCGCAGCGCGATGTCCTTGGAGTAGCTGGTGTTGTCGTGCATCAGCGCGACGCTCTTGGACCCCTGCTTGGCGATCCACTTCTCGGCGGCCGCGGCCTGCTGGGAACCGGTGCCGTTGATCAGGAAGACGTGCTTGAGCTTCTGGTCGACCAGTTCCTGGGAGTTGGCGGCCGGGATGATCATCGGGATTCCGGCCTTGCCGAAGATCGGCAGGGTGGGTAGCGTCGCCCCGGAGCAATAGCCGCCCACGGAGACGTCGACCCCCTCGGTGACCAGCTTGTTGGCGCCCGCCGCCGCGGACTGGGCGTCGCAGGCGTCGTCGGCGGTCCTCAGCTCCAGCTTGCGGCCGAGCACACCGCCCTTGGCGTTGATCTCGTCGATCGCGAGCTGCGCCGCGTTGCTCATGTAGGGACCTATGGCGGCCTCGCTGCCCGACTGCGGGATCAGCATGCCGAGGACGATCGGCTCGTCCTTCGCGGCGGCCGTCTGGCCCCCGCCGCCGTCACCGAGCAGTCCCTGGCCACATCCGGTGACCATGAGACCGAGAACGGCCAGCGAGGTGAAGCACTTCAGGGGGGTGGCACGCATGCGCAGCTCCTCACGTCCGGTGGTGTGTGATATTGCACGTGCAATGCCGGTGCGCGTCAAGGGCCGAAACAAGACCGTTAGCGTTAAGACGCCGTTTCCCCGCGAGCCGCGGCCCACCGGGGTCGCCCCCCGGGGAGGCCGGCGTGTTCGCAGCTCGGAGAGGGGCGGACGGCGCCGGGAACGGCCTCCCGCGAGGATTCTCCGGCGCCGGGGTTGCGGTCGCGGGCCCGCGCGGGAAACGGTCCCGGCCGCCCGGCCGGAAACCGGGGCATCGGCGGCCCGGCGACCGGAGTCAGAGGAGGAAACCTCCCGGGAACGGGTCGCGGGGGTCGAGGAAGTACTGGGCGGTGCCGGTGACCCACGCCCGCCCGGTGATGGCCGGAACCACCGCGGGCAGGCCCGCCACCTCCGTCTCCTCCGTGAGCCGCCCGACGAAGCGGGTGCCGATGAACGACTCGTTCACGAAGGCGGTGTCCAGCGGAAGCTCGCCCCTGGCGTGCAACTGGGCCATCCGGGCGCTGGTACCGGTGCCGCACGGCGAGCGGTCGAACCAGCCGGGATGGATCGCCATCGCGTGCCGCGAGTGCCGGGCGCCGGAACCGGGCGCGGTGAACTGCACGTGGTGGCAGCCCCGGATGCCGGGGTCCAGCGGATGGACGGGCTCGTCCTGCTCGTTGATCGCCCCCATGATCGCCAGACCGGCGTCGAGGATCGCCTGCTTGTGCGACCGCTCGAACGGCAGGCCCACCGACTCGATCGGCAGGATCGCGTAGTAGTTGCCGCCGTAGGCGAGGTCGTAGGAGACCTCCCCGAAACCGGGCACCTTGACCACGCGGTCCAGCCCGGCGCCGAAGGAGGGCACGTTGGTGATGGTCACCTCCGCGGCGGCGCCGTCCTCGACCCGGACCTCGGCGACGACCAGGCCCGCGGGGGTGTCCAGCCGGATGGTGGTGACCGGCTCGGCGACCTCGACCATCCCGGTCTCGACGAGGACCGTGGCGACGCCGATGGTGCCGTGCCCGCACATGGGCAGGCAGCCGGAGACCTCGATGAAGAGCACGCCGTAGTCGGCGTCGGGCCGGGTGGGCGGTTGCAGGATGGCCCCGCTCATCGCCGAGTGGCCCCGCGGCTCGTACATGAGCAGGGTGCGGACGTGGTCCATCTCGGCCAGGAAGTGCTCACGCCGCTCGGCCATGGTGGAGCCGGGGATGACCCCCACTCCCCCGGTGATCACCCGGGTGGGCATGCCCTCGGTGTGGGAGTCCACCGCGTGGAAGACCCTCTTCGTTCTCATCGACTCTCCTCACGGGGAAGGGTAGGGGGTGGATCTACCGCAGGCCCTCGGCCAGCGCCTTCTCCGTGGCGGCGCGCACGGCGGCCTCCTGCTCGGGGGCGAGGCCGAGCCTGGGCGGGCGGCACGGGCCGCCGTTGCGCCCGGCCAGGTCCATGGAGAGCTTGATGGCCTGGACGAACACCGGCCTGGAGTCCCAGCGAAGCAGCGGGTGCAGCGCGCGGTAGAGCGGCAGCGCGGTGGCCGTGTCCCCCGCGGCGGCCGCGCGGTACAGGGCCACGGTCGACTCGGGCAGCGCGTTGGGGAAGCCGGCCACCCAGCCGACCGCCCCGGCGGTGACCAGTTCCAGCAGCACGTCGTCGGCCCCGGCCAGCACGTCCAGCCCGGGGGCGAGTTCGGCGATCTCGTAGATGCGGCGGACGTCCCCGCTGAACTCCTTGACCCCGGCGATCAGACCCTCGGCGTGGAGGGTGGCCAGCAGCCGGGGGGTGAGGTCCACCCGGGTGTCGAAGGGGTTGTTGTAGGCCACCACCGGCAGGCCGGCCCGGGCCACCTCCCGGTAGTGCTCCACCACGGTCCTGTCGTCGGCGCGGTAGGCGTTCGGCGGGAGCAGCATCACCGCGCGGCACCCGGCCTCGGCGGCCTGCTCGGCCCAGCGCCGGGCCTCCAGGGCGCCGTAGGCGGCGACCCCCGGCATGACGCGGTCGCCGCCGACGGCCGCGACCGCGGTCTCCACGACCGAGGCCCGCTCCTCGGGGGTCAGCGTCTGGTACTCGCCCAGCGACCCGTTCGGCACGACGCCGTCGCACCCGGAGGCGACCAGCCACCGGCAGTGCTCGGCGTAACCGTCCAGGTCGACGGAGAGGTCCGCGCCCAGGGGCAGCGCGGTGGCCACGGTCACACCGTGCCAGGGCTTCGCGGGGGTCGTCATGGTTCGTCCTTCCGAGGGTTTTCCAGCCGGTACGGGTCCGGGGGAGATCCCGTACGGTCCCGGCGCGGGGGAGGCTCAGACCCGCCCGGGTCCGGGGAGGTCTCCTGCCGATCCGGGTCCGGCTCCAGATCCGGTTCCGGCTTCGGGTCCGGCTCCAGGTCCATGTCCAGCTCCAGGTCGAGGTCCAGGTCCAGGAGGGTTTCCGGCCCTTCCGCCGCCGGGCGGCCCTCCCGCCGTTCCGGGGCGGACGACGGCCGCGCGGCGAGGTCGCCGAGCCTGACGGGCTGGGCGATCGGGCGCCGGGGCGGCGCGGGGTCCTCCCCCGCGAGGCACGCGACCGCGTAGCCGCACATCCTGCCCTGGCACCACCCCATCCCCGGGCGGGCCAGAAGCTTGACGGAACGCGCGTCGACGGCCCCCATCGCCTGGGCCTCCCGCACGGCCGACAGGGGCACCTCCTCGCAGCGGCAGACGAGCGTGTCGTCGCGCAGCCACTCCCGCCAGCCCGGCCGTACCGGGTAGGCCTCCTGCAGGGCGCGGGCGAAGGCGGCGAGCCGGTCCCTGCGCCGGGACAGGGCCGGGTCGGGCGGCACGGGACGGCCCAGGTCCGCGGCGGCGGACCGGCCCGCGATGCGGCCCTCCACCTCGGCGAGCGCGGCCCCGCCGACGCCGGTGGGCTCCCCCGCCGCGTAGACGCCGGGCACGCTGGTGCGCATGCCCGCGTCGACCGCGACGACCGGGCCGCCGTCGGGGTCGCGGCGGGTGTCGCAGTCCAGCTGGACCGGCAGGTCGAGCTGGGGGACGAATCCGTAGCCGAAGGCGAGGGTGTCGCACTCGACGGTCCTCGTCGAGACCGGCCGCCAGTCCCCGTCCAGTCTCGCCACGGTGACGTGGGTCAGCGCGGTGTCGCCGTGCGCGGCGACCACCGCCTCGCGGACGCGGTACGGGATCCGGTGCCGGGCCAGGCGCGCTCCGTACCCGAGGGCCTCCCCGGCCCGTCCCGCCGCGAGCAGCGGGTGCCTGGCGAGCCCGAACCCGCTGCCGGCCTCGTGGACGCCGAGCACCCGGGCCCCCGCGTCGGCCAGGCCCGCGGCGACGGGGAGCAGGAACGGGCCGGTGCCGGAGACCACGATCCTGCTCCCCGCGAGGACCAGGTCACCCTTGAGCAGCGCCTGCGCGCCGCCCGCGGTGAGCACCCCCGGCAGGTCCCAGCCGGGGAACGGCAGCGGCCGGTCGTGCGCGCCGGTGGCGATCAGCAGCCCGCGCGCGGTCACCGCGCGGGGCCGCTCCTCACGGTCTCCCTCCAGGCACCGTACGGTGATCGCCCCGTCCGCGCGCTCGACCGCCCAGACCCGGTGGCGCAGGAGCACCTCGGCGCGCTCGCGGAGCGTCTCCCACTGGCGGGTGAACCGGTCGAGCCCGTGGTGGAGCGCGCCGGGCCGCGCGGCGCGGAAACCCTCGGCGGGATGCCGGAAATACTGGCCGCCCGGCCTGGCGGCCCCGTCGATCAGTACGACGTCCAGCCCGGACAGGGCCGCGGTGAGCGCGCCCGCGACCCCCGCGGGGCCCGCGCCGACGACGGCGAGGTCGTGGATCCGCGTCATCGGCCGTTCATCCCTCTCCCTCGTCGCCGGTGGTCACCAGGTCTCCCGGGAGGGCCTCGGTCAGGCAGGCGCGCAGGGACGGGGTCCCGTTCACCGTGACCAGGCAGTCGAAACAGACCCCGATGCCGCAGAACAGCCCGCGCGGGCGGCCGCCGAACCTGGTGGTGCGCCAGGAGCGGATGCCCGCGCCGTGCATGGCGGCGCCGACGGTCTGGCCGGGGACCACCGGGACGGGGACGCCGTCCACGCTGATCTCGAACCCCGGCTCGGGCCGCGCCCCCACCAGGCGGTACGGATCCCTCATCGGGCACCTCCGTCCCTCATAGGGCACCTCCGCCGAAAGGATTCCGGTTCCGGCTCCGGCTCCGGCTCCGAGAGAAGGTCAAGACGCCTCCTCGGCGAAGCGGTCCGGGCGGAAGGGGGCGAGGTCCAGGTCGGGGCGGAGCCCGGCCAGGAGCTGGGCGATCAGGTGGCCGGTGGCCGGGGCCAGGCCGATGCCCGCCCCCTCGTGGCCGCAGGCGTGGTAGAGCCCGGGTGCCCGGGGATCCTCCCCGATCACCGGAAGGTGGTCCGGGCAGTAGGGGCGGAAACCGCAGTAGGCGCGGATCGCCCGGTACGCCGCCAGGGCGGGGAACAGCTCCACGGCCTGGCGGGCGAGACGTTCGAGCACCGGGACGGAGACCGTGCGGTCGAAGCCGACCCGCTCGCGGCTGGCGCCGATGAGCACCGGCCCCGACGGGGTGCTCTCCACGACGGCCGACGTCTCCAGCCCCTCCGAGTCGCTGGCCACCGCGGTGACGTAGGCGGCGGTGTAGACCTTGTGCCTGACGAGCGGCCCGGCGAGAGGCTCGGTGACCAGGATGAAGCCGCGCCTGGGCAGGATCGGGACGCGCACGCCGGCCAGCGCGGCGATCTCCCCGCCCCAGGTGCCCGCGGCGTTGACGACGGCTCCGGCGAGGATGTCGCCGTGGTCGGTGGTGACGCCGGTGACCCGGCCGCCGGCACGGACGAAGCCGGTCACCGTGACGCCGGTCCGCAGCATCAGGGCGCCGTGGCCGAACCGCTCGGCGCCCCTCCGGATGAGCCCGGCCGCCGCCAGCATGGGCTGGACCTGGGCGTCCTGCGGGTAGAACACGCCTCCGGCGAGCCCCCTGGCCAGGTGGGGCTCGTAGTCGCCGAGTTCCCCGGAGGCGACGGCGACGTGCTCGACGCCCTGCTTGGCCGCCAGGCCGGTGAGCGCCGCCAGGATCTCGTCCGTCTCGGCGACCACCAGGCCGCCCTTGGCCTCGAACTCGAACCCCCCGCCCGGCTCGAACCCCCCGCCGCCCGCCGTGCCGGCCCCGCCGGCCCCGTCAGCGCTGCCGTCACCGCTGTCACCGCCGGCCCCGGCCAGGTCTCGCCAGAGCCGGTTGGAGAGCAGCGCCAGGTCCAGCTCGGGTCCCGGTTCCTTGTCGGAGACCAGGATGTTGCCCTCACCCGCACCCGTCGTGCCGCCCGCCACCGCGCCCCGGTCGACGACCACCACGTCCAGTCCCGCGCGGGCGGCGTAGTAGGCGCAGGCGGCACCGACGACTCCGGCGCCGATGACCACGACGTCCGGCATGTCCCACCTCGCTCCCGCGCCTCGGACTCGCCAGTACTATGTCACATACCCTCTATCGGATCAATGCACCAAAACAGGCGTGGCAGGCGTGCCGCCGGCTCGAGCGCACCCCTACCCACCGGCCCGGACGGCACGCCGTCTCGCGGCGGGCCGCCCGCTCCGGCGGCCGGTACCCGGGGTCCGCGGTGGGACCGCCCACCTCGCCACCTAGCATGTGAGCCGTGAACCACCTCCTTGACCGGACCCGCCGGCACGCCGTGAAGTCGGCGCGGATCGTGGGGCCGCCGACCCTCCTCACGCTGCGCCGCTGGGCGCTGGCGGCGGTCGTCGTCAACATCGGGATCACGGTGACGGGCGCCGCGGTACGGGTCAGCGGGTCGGGCCTGGGCTGCCCCACCTGGCCCCGGTGCACGCCGGAGAGCTTCACCCCGGTGGCCCACGCCGAGATCTCCCCGGTGAACATGGCGATCGAGTTCGGCAACCGGATGCTGACCTTCCTGGTGCTGGCCGTCGGCGTGGCCTGCCTGATCGCCGCCCTGCGGCTGCCGACCCGCCGCCCCGACCTGGTCAGGCTGGCCTGGCTGCAGCCGATCGGCGTGGCCTTCCAGGGGCTCTGGGGCGGCCTGGTCGTGCGCAGCGCGCTCAACCCGGTGACCGTGAGCGTGCACTTCCTGGTCTCCGTCGGCATGATCGCCGCGGCGTACGCGCTGTACGCCCGTGCCGGTCAGGCCCAGGACGGGAGCGTGTCCCGGCAGCCGGTCCACCGCCACGTCCGCACGCTCGCCTTCGCGCTCGTCGCCGCCGTGTTCGTCCTGCTCGTCGTGGGCGTGGTGGTGACCGGCACCGGGCCGCACTCCGGGGACGAGATGGCCTCCCGGTTCGGCTTCGACATCGAGACCGTGGCGAGGATCCACGCCGACGTCGCCTACGTGGTGGTCGGCCTCACCTTCGCGCTGGCGTTCGCGCTGCACATCACCGACGCGCCCGGGTACGCCCGGCGGGCCGCGTGGACGTTGCTGGCCGTGGAGGCGTCGCAGGGGGTCGTCGGATACGTCCAGTACTTCCTGGGCGTGCCCGCGGCCCTGGTCAACCTGCACGTGCTCGGCGCGACCCTGGTCTGGCTCTGCGCGCTGCGGGTGCTGTTCGCGACCGGCCCGCGCGGGCCGCGCGACCTCCCGGAGGCGGTCGCCGGCGACCGCGACGCCGTCCGCGTGTCAGCTTCTCGGCCGTGAACGACCGAGCTCGCAGCTCCTCGACGTCGATGGCTTCGACGGTCCGGTCCGCGTCAGGCAGCGTGACTCACTGCCCAGCCCGTCTCACCGCGTGCGGCGATGTTGCGGGCTGCGTTGACGGGCTCCGTCGCTGGTGGTGGCGAGGTTGACGATGCCCAGATCCACCCCGGGAAGGCGTCTGGGTCCTTGACGCCGGGGGTGGGCATGTCGCAGGTCGCGATCAGGAACCACATGCCGTCGCGGTAGGCCAGATCTGACTCGCCCTTGCGGCGTGCCGACAGGGTCTTGAGCTGTTGGGCGGAGGCGGTGAACGTGAGGTTCTTCAGCCTCCCGGCCACCGACCAGATCGACACCGTCCGCGCGTCGATCTGCCAGGACAGGCAGCGGTCGTCGAACGGCTGGGCGGCTTCGGCGCGGAAGGCGATCGGCGTGGATTCGGCCCGTACCCGGCGGGCAGGGCCCGCTTTGCCCAGGTTCCTGGCTCGGATGTTGGCGTGCAGGGTGGTGTAGGCGTCGGCGACCTTCTTGATGACGTGCTGCGCGGCTTGATGACGTGCTGCGCGGCCTGGGCGGCCAGCCCGTACTCGTCCTTGATCTGCGTGTAGGTGTGTTTGCGCAGGTCGTAGTTGCGAAACGTGCGGTGCTCGTGGACGTGGCGGGAGACCTGGCAGGCGGCCGTGTTGACCGCGCGCAAGGTTGCCTCCAGCGCCGTCGCCTGCTCGGGTCTCGGCAGGAGTTTCACCTGCACCACCAGTTTCACAATCGAACACATTGTCGTCCGGTCCATGTCACCGCGGCGGGAATCTGATCCTGATGTTCGCAGGGGCCGCGCTGTGGTCTGCCGCCTCCATGCCCATGTGGTCTTCATCCCCAGATACCGGCGGAAGGTGTTCACCGACGAGATGCGGCGCCGCTGCGAAGCCATCATGATCGAGGTATGCGACGACTTCGGCGCCGTCCTGGTCGAGTTCAACGGCGAGCACGATCATGTGCACCCGCTGGTCCGCCACCCGCCCAAAGTGGCGCTGCCGGTCCTGGTCAACTCCCTCAAGGGCGTCTCGGCCCGGCTCCTTCGCAAAGAGTTCGGCCCGCACGTGCGTCAATATCTGTGGGGCGGACGCTTTTGGTCCCCGTCCTCCTGCGGCGGCGCCTCACTGTCGATCGTCAAGGAGTACGTCGAACACCGAAACGGCCGGACTGATCCGCTCACATGAACCGGCCATCACGGCACCGATCGGGCCTGGAGGCCCTCCCGCGCTGTCGTTTCCTCCCGGGCGTAAACGCCCGGGGTTCCACGCCGGATTCCGCTGAACCCCAGTCCGCACGCCTCCCTCACGCCTCCCGGACGCCTCCGGGAGCCGGCCGCGCTCGACGCGGTCCCGGCACGGCCGGACAATGGCCGGATGTCGTTGTCACGCACGATCATGCGGCGTTGCTACCAGGGCGTCGTGCTGCTGAGCGTCCTGGCCGTCACCCCGATCACCTGGGCCTGGCTGTCCAGCTCCGGCCACCGGGCGGTCGCCGACTCCTCCCCCGGCTGGGTGGCCGGGGTTCCCGAGGCCCCGGTGGCGCTGGTGCTGGGGGCGGGCGTCGTCGGGGACGCCCCCTCCCCCATGCTGGCCAGGCGCCTGGACATCTCCGCGCAGCTCTACCGGGCGGGCAGGGTCGAGGCGATCCTGCTCTCCGGGGACAACAGCCGCAGGGAGTACGACGAGCCGACCGTGATGCGCGACTACCTGCTGGCGAGCGGCGTGCCGGCCGGGGCGCTGGTCCTGGACTACGCGGGCTTCGACACCTGGGACTCGTGCGTCCGGGCCCGTACGGTGTTCGGCGCCACCAAGGTCACCGTGGTCACCCAGGTGTTCCACCTGCCCAGGGCGGTCACCCTGTGCCGCACGGCGGGCCTGGACACCTTCGGCGTGGGCGACGACTCGTCCAAGCGGTGGGTGTCCACCTACGGCCTCGCCGCCCGTGAGTTCCTCGCCTCGGCGAAAGGGCTCGTCGACTCCGTGCTCCTCGACTCGCCGCCCGTTTTCCCCGGGCCCCGCGAGACCACCCTGGAGACCGTGCTCCGGCGGGGGTGAACCCCGGCCAGGACGCCCTACAGGCGGAACGCCCCGCCCTGCGGCGGGTGACCGGGACCGGGGTCACCGGCGGAGCCGCCCTGCGGCCAGGGGGAACCGCCCGCGCGGCCGGGGCCGCCGGAGGTGTGGCCCGCCGTGGCGTTCCCGGCCGCGGACGGCGCGGGGAACCGGGCGCGGGCGCCGGCCATGCACTCCAGCAGCGCCCGCTGCTCCTCGTTGAACGTGCGCTCGTCGATCACGTGGCCCCTGGCCCGCTCGTGGAGCAGGCCGAGTTCGGTGGCCGCCAGCTGGTAGTCGCTCATCGCCCGCAGGGCCGTCCTGCCCCCGTGGTTCCTGGCCCACTGCCGGGCCTGGCGGCGGCTGGGCAGGGAGGAGAGCATCGCGACGTCGCCCGAGGAGACCAGCCCCGTCGCCCAGTAGGCGGGCAGGTAGGTCTGGATGAGCCCGATGATGCGCTTGCGGTCGCGGAAGATGATCCAGATCAGCGCGAACAGCACGGTCATCAGCAGCAGGTAGGCGACGGCCAGGCCGCCGATGCCGACGTAGGAGGCGAAGCCGTTCCAGATGCCGTGCAGCAGCATCGCGCCGATCCACCCGGCGGCGATGACGAAGATCCGGCCCGGTCCCCGGCGCTGCGCCGCGTAGGCCACCGCGACACCGATCATGGAGGTGAACAGCGGGTGCGCGAACGGCGAGAGGATCCCGCGCAGCACGACGGTCACCGCCAGGCCCTGCGCGCCCAGCTCGTCGAGCGCGGCCACGTAGTAGCTGACGTTCTCGCTCATGGCGAAGCCGAGGCCGACCATGCTGGCGTAGATGATGCCGTCGGTGGGCCCGTCCAGCTCGGCGCGCTTGAACCTGAGCAGGCCCAGCAGGACCAGGCCCTTCATCGTCTCCTCGACCACCGGGGCGCCGAACGTGGCGGTGATGTTGCGCGCGTAGTCGTAGCCCAGCTGGACGGTGTTCTCGATGTAGAGCAGGTTGAAGGAGTTGATCACCCCCGCGACCAGGACCGCCACGCCCGCGCCCCAGGCGAACGCGAAGAGCAGGTTGGCGCGCGGCTCGGGCTCGATGCGGTCGAGCGCCAGCACCGCGGCCAGCAACACCGGGACGGGCGCCAGCGCGAGGCCCAGGGCGATGAAGAAGTAGACCGGGTCGCCGTTCAGCACGTCGAAGGAGAACGACACCAGGGCGCACAGGCCCGCCAGGACGAGCCCGACGATCAGCGTGACCGACGGACGGTCCCTGAGCACCCAGCGGGGGTCATGGCCGGCCATGTGGCCACCGTAACCGCTGGTACCCGCCCCACGGTTGGAACCGGGAGATTACCGCTCGAAGGTTGACGAACCCCGCGCCGGTACCGGACCGCCCCCCGCCGCCGGACCGCGGCCACGCCCCGCCGGCCACCCCGCGACCCCCGCGAATCCGTCCGGCCGCCGCGAATCCCGGGACCATACCGAGTGATGGGCCGCCCCCGCGGCCGGAGCCGGAATCCGGCTCCCAGGATTTCCCGAAGACCACGAATCACCCTCCCCACGACCAGGCCCGCCCCGGGCCGGTCAAGAAAACGTCTTCCCCCCGGGAGACGTCTCCCCCGTGGCCGGGGCGCGGAAACGGGCGCACCGGGGGAGAACGTACGTGTGAGATGACTCAGACGGGTGTCGGATGAGCCTCAGGCCGACATCAGACGAACATCGAGTCGATGGCGACGGCCAGGAACAGCAGCGCCAGGTAGGCGTTGGACCAGTGGAAGAAGCGCATCGGGCGCAGGTCGACGCCGGTCTTGCCCGCGTTGACCCGGCCGAGGAGGCGGTGGACCTCCCACAGGCAGGCGGCGCCCAGGACGGCGGCCACGGCGGGATAGAGCAGCGTGGTCCCGGCGATCGGCCACAGCAGCAGCGAGCAGAGCACCGTGGCCCAGGTGTAGGCGATGCTCTCCAGCACCACGCGGCGCTCGGTGGCCACCACCGGGAGCATCGGGACCTTCGCCGCCGCGTAGTCCTCCTTGTAGCGCATCGCCAGGGTCCAGGTGTGCGGGGGCGTCCAGAAGAACACCACGCCGAAGAGCACCACGGGGGCCCAGTCGAGGCTGCCGGTGATACCCGCCCAGCCGATCAGCACCGGCATGCAGCCGGCGATGCCGCCCCACACCACGTTCTGCGAGGTCCGCCGCTTGAGGATCATCGAGTAGACGAGCACGTAGAACAGGTTCGCGCCCAGCGACAGGCCCGCGGCGAGCCAATTCACCGTCAAGCCGAGTCCAAGAGTGGACAGTGCGCCGAGGATGATCCCGAAGATCAGCGCGTTCGTCGGCGGCACCAGGTCGCGGGCGAGCGGGCGGCGCCGGGTGCGGCGCATGGCCGCGTCGATGTCACGGTCGATGTAGCAGTTCAGCGCGTTCGCGCTGCCGGCCGACAGGGTGCCGAACACCAGCGTGTTGACGGCGATCCACAGCGGCGGCAGGCCCTTGGCCGCCAGGAACATCACCGGCAGCGTCGTGATCAGCAGCAGCTCGATGATCCGCGGCTTCGTGAGGGCGACGTACGCCTTCACGACATCGCCGAAGGAGCGCGGCCCGGCCTCGGGGACCGTGCCCCCCTCGGGCGGGGCCGTCGATTGCTTGTCGGTGAGCACCATCTAAGGCGCTTCCAGCACGTGCGGGGTCAACGCGTAACCTCTGATTAGAGCGGATCCGTGAATGCGGGCACCAGCCAGCCTTGAGGACTCACTGTAGTTGCAGGGGGGGCCGGTCCCGGCACGGGGTGCGGAAGCGGCGCGAGGGGGCTCCCATCCGGGAGGCGCGCGCCGCCTGCGGATCCCGCGGACCCGCCCCGGGTCGGCCTGCGCCACGGTGGCCAGGTCGAACCCGTTAGGGTCCGGTGTGGGCGGGAAATACCAGACCGGCGCCACCAATCAGACGATTAGATCCGGAGATCGAGCACTTGAGCAGTGAACTCGTGCCAGCCCTCGAATGGAGCGACCTGGACCGCCGTGCGGTCGACGTCGTACGGGCCCTGGCCATGGACGCGGTAGAGAAGGCGGGATCGGGTCACCCCGGCACCGCGATGAGCCTGGCGCCGGCCGCCTACCTGCTGTTCCAGCGGGTGATGCGACATGACCCGTCAGACCCCACGTGGGCGGGCCGCGACAGGTTCGTCCTTTCCGCGGGTCACAGCAGCCTGACCCTCTACATCCAGCTCTTCCTGTCGGGGTACGGCCTCAGCCTGGACGACCTCAAGGGGTTGCGCCAGTGGGACAGCCTGACCCCGGCCCACCCCGAGCACGGTCACACCGTCGGTGTCGAGACCACCACGGGCCCGCTCGGCCAGGGGATCGGCAACGCGGTCGGCATGGCGATGGCCGCCCGCCGCGAGCGCGGCCTGTTCGACCCGGACGCCGCCGCGGGCGCGAGCCCGTTCGACCACAACATCTGGTGCATCGCCTCCGAGGGCGACATCGAGGAGGGCATCAGCCACGAGGTGAGCGCCCTCGCGGCCCACCAGAGGCTGGGCAACCTGACCGTCGTCTTCGACAGCAACCACATCTCGATCGAGGACGACACCCAGATCGCGCTGAGCGAGGACGTCGTCGCGCGCTACGAGGCGTACGGCTGGCACACCCAGACCGTCGACTGGACTCAGACGGGCGACTACGTCGAGGACGTCGAGGCGCTGCACCAGGCCCTGGAGGCCGCCCGCGCCGAGACCGGCAGGCCGTCGTTCATCCGGCTGCGCACGATCATCGGCTGGCCCGCCCCCAACAAGCAGAACACCGGCAAGATCCACGGCTCGGCGCTGGGCGCCGACGAGGTCGCCGCGACCAAGAAGGTCATGGGCTTCGACGTCGAGAAGAGCTTCGACGTCCCCGCCGAGGTCCTGGAGCACGCCCGCGAGGTCGTCAAGCGCGGCCGGGCCGAGCGCGCCGAGTGGGACAAGCTCTACGAGAGCTGGCGCGAGGCCAACCCCGAGCGCGCCGCCGAGTTCGACCGCATCTCCGCGCGAAAGCTCCCGGCGGACTGGGCCGAGGCGCTGCCGTCCTTCGAGGTCGGCTCCTCCGTCGCCACCCGCAAGGCCTCCGGCGAGGTGCTCAGCGCCCTCGCGCCGGTGCTGCCCGAGTTGTGGGGCGGCTCGGCCGACCTGGCCGAGTCCAACAACACCACGATGAAGGGCGAGCCGTCCTTCATCCCCGAGGAGTTCCAGACCAAGGAGTTCCCCGGCGGCCCCTACGGCCGCACGCTGCACTTCGGCATCCGCGAGCACGGCATGGGCGCGATCCTCAACGGCATCGCGCTGCACGGCGGCACCCGCCCGTACGGCGGCACGTTCCTGGTGTTCAGCGACTACATGCGCCCGGCCGTGCGGCTGGCGGCGCTGATGAGGCTGCCGGTCACCTACGTGTGGACGCACGACTCCATCGGCCTGGGCGAGGACGGCCCCACGCACCAGCCCGTCGAGCACCTGTGGTCGCTGCGCGCCATCCCCGGCCTCGACGTGGTCCGCCCCGCCGACGCCAACGAGACGGCCGCCGCCTGGCAGGTCGTGCTCGAGCACAACGACCGCCCGGCCGCGCTGGCGCTGACCCGCCAGAACCTGCCGGTCTTCGAGGGCACCGGCGACGCGGAGAAGGTCGCCCGCGGCGGTTACATCCTGCGGGACGCCTCCGACGGGCAACCCTCGGTGGTCCTGATCGGCACCGGCTCCGAAGTCGAGATCGCCCTCGGTGCCCGCGAGATCCTCGAGGCGCAGGGCATCGCGACCCGGGTCGTGTCGATGCCGTGCGTGGAGTGGTTCCAGGCCCAGGACGCGGCCTACCGGCAGAGGGTGCTGCCCACCTCGGTGCGCGCCCGCGTGGCCGTGGAGGCGGGAATCTCGCTGGGCTGGCGGGAGTTCGTGGGAGACGAGGGTGTGGTGGTCGGCCTGGAGCACTTCGGTGCCTCGGCCCCCTACAAGACCCTCTACGAGCAGTTCGGCCTGACCGCCGAGCGCGTGGCCGCCGCCGCCAAGGCGAGCCTCGCCAAGACCGGAGCCGACAAGGGCGAGACGACGGGAAACTGATCATGAGTGAGATCCTGAAGAAGCTCTCCGAGCAGGGCGTCTCCATCTGGCTGGACGACATCAGCCGCGAGCGCCTGCGTACGGGCAACCTGCAGTCGCTGATCCGCGACAAGCACGTGGTCGGCGTCACCTCCAACCCGACGATCTTCGCGTCGGCGCTGAGCAAGGGCGACGCCTACGACGGCCAGCTGCACGACCTGAAGATCCGCGGCGTCGACGTCGAGGAGGCCGTGCGGGCCATCACCACGTACGACATCCGCTGGGCCGCCGACGTGCTGAGGCCGGTCTACGACGCCAGCGGCCGGGTGGACGGCCGGGTGTCGATCGAGGTCGACCCGCGCCTGTCCAGGGAGACCGACAAGACCGTCGCCGAGGCGCGCGCGCTGTGGTGGCTGGTCGACCGGCCCAACCTGTTCATCAAGATCCCCGCCACCGTCGAGGGCCTGCCCGCGATCACCCAGGCGATCTCCGAGGGCATCAGCGTCAACGTCACGCTGATCTTCTCCCTGGAGCGCTACCGCGCCGTGATGGACGCCTGGCTGACCGGCCTGGAGCAGGCGAAGGCCAACGGCCTCGACCTGTCGGCCATCGAGTCGGTCGCCTCGTTCTTCGTCAGCCGGGTGGACGGCGAGATCGACAAGCGCCTGGACAAGATCGGCACCCCCGAGGCCCTCGCGCTGAGGGGCAAGGCCGCGGTCGCCAACGCCCGCCTCGCCTTCGCCGCCTTCGAGGAGGTCGTCGAGTCCTCGCGCTGGCAGGCGCTGGCCGCGGCCGGCGCCCGGCCGCAGCGCCCGCTGTGGGCCTCCACCGGAACGAAGAACCCCGACTACCCCGACACCCTCTACGTCGACCAGCTGGTCACCTCCGGCACGGTCAACACGATGCCGGAGAAGACCCTCGACGCGACGGCCGACCACGGCGGCATCACCGGTGACACGGTCCGCTCCTCCTACGAGGAGGCCTGGAACACCATGGCCGCGCTCAAGGAGGCCGGCATCGACTACGACGACGTCGTGCGGTTCCTGGAGGTCGACGGCCTGGACAAGTTCGAGGCCTCCTGGAAAGAGCTGCTGGAGACCGTCTCCTCCGAGCTGAAGAAGGCGTGAGGAACATATGTCAGTGTCCGTAACGTTCGGCGACGACGACCTCACCGATCAGGCCGGGGAGACCGCCGGGCAGCTCGCCTCCGAGGGGGTCCCCCAGGCCCTGGCCTCCGGCGACTCCACGCTGTGGGGCACCGAGGCCCAGGCCGAGGCGGCCGTCCGCCTCGGCTGGCTCAACCTCCCGGCGACGAGCAGGCAGCTGCTTCCCGAGATCGGCGCGCTGGTGGAGCGGGCCCGCGCCGAGGGCCTGGACCACGTGGTCCTGGCGGGCATGGGCGGCTCCTCCCTCGCCCCCGAGGTCATCACCGCCTCCGCCGACATGCCGTTGACCGTGCTCGACACCACCGACCCCGGCCAGGTGCGCCGCGCGCTGGAGGACCGGCTGGAGAGCACGATCCTGGTCGTCGCCAGCAAGAGCGGCGGCACGGTCGAGACCGACAGCCACCGGCGGATCTACGAGAAGGCCTTCCGCGACGCCGGGATCGACCCGGCGAGCAGGATCGTCGTCGTCACCGACCCCGGCTCGCCGCTGGAGCTCAGCGCTCGCGAGGCGGGCTACCAGGTGATCCTGGCCGACCCGAACGTGGGCGGCCGCTACAGCGCCCTGACGGCGTTCGGCCTGGTGCCCAGCGCGCTGGCGGGCGTCGACGTCGAGCGGCTGCTCGACGACGCGGCCGAGGTGGCGCCGCTGCTGTCGCGGACCGAGGGCAACCCCGGCCTCGACCTCGGCGCCGCCCTGGGCGCCGCCGCGGCGGCCGGTCGCGACAAGCTCGTGATCGAGGACAGCCTGTCGGAGATCAACGGCCTGCCCGACTGGATCGAGCAGCTGGTCGCCGAGTCCACCGGCAAGTCCGGCAAGGGCATCCTGCCCGTCGTGGGCGCCGACCCGGGTGACGCCGACGACGAGCTGCTCGCCGGGATCGACACCGACGCCACCGTGACCGTCGTCGGCCCGCTGGGCGCGCAGTTCCTCGTCTGGGAGTACGCCACGGCCGTCGCGGGCCGCGTCCTCGGCATCGACCCGTTCAACCAGCCGAACGTGGCCGAGTCCAAGGAGAACACCGCCAAGCTGCTCGACCGGGCAGAGCTGCCGGTCGGCACGCCGCTCCTGGTCGACGGCCCGGTGGAGGTGTACGGCGAGTTCCCCGGCTCCGAGGACGTCAAGGACCTGTCGGACGTGCTCACCCGGCTGCTGGAGTCGATCCCCGACCGCGGCTACCTCGCGGTGATGGCCTACCTCGACCGTGAGGCGGCCTTCGACGCCCCGTACCCCGAGGGCGCCTCGTTCGAGGAGATGACGGACGTGTGGAGCGGGGCCGACCCGGCCACGCTGCGCGGGATGCTCGCGCTCCGCACCGAACGCCCGGTCACCTTCGGCTGGGGCCCCCGCTTCCTGCACTCCACCGGCCAGTACCACAAGGGCGGCCCGCAGAACGGGGTGTTCCTGCAGATCACCGGGGCCGTCGAGAACGACCTCGAGGTCCCCGGCAAGCCCTACACGCTGGGCCGCCTCCAGCTCGCCCAGGCACTGGGCGACCAGGGCGCGCTGGCCAGCCGCGGGCGTCCCACCGTACGGCTGCACCTGACCGACCGCGCCGCCGGAGTCGCGCGGCTGCTCGCCGCCGCGCGGGAGGTCTGATGGGCCGCTGGAGGTTCGCATGAGTAAGGGGAACTCCCGGACGAGCGCCGAGGAGAACGTCACGACGGGCGCCTCCACGGGCACGACGGACGCCGTCGCCGTCACGACGGACACCGCGACGGCGGGCACGACGGACGCCTCGGCGGCGGGCGCGCCGGAGAAGGTGACGCCCACGGCGACCACGGCCACCGCCGCCGCGACCGTCGGCATCACCGAGGCCCTGGTCGACGCCAACCCGCTGCGCGACCCGCGCGACAAGCGCCTGCCGCGCGTGGCGGGGCCGTGCGTGCTGGTGCTGTTCGGCGTGACCGGCGACCTGGCGCGCAAGAAGCTGCTGCCGGCGATCTACGACCTGGCGAACCGCGGGCTGCTGCCCCCGGGCTTCTCCCTGGTCGGCTTCGCCCGCCGCGACTGGAAGGACCAGGACTTCGCGCAGCTGGCGCACGACGCCGTCAAGGAGCACGCGCGGACGCCGTTCCGCGAGGAGGTCTGGAAGCAGCTGTCGGAGGGCATCTTCTTCTGCCGGGGCGAGTTCACCGACGACGGCGCGTTCGACGCGCTGTCGATGATGCTCAAGGAGATCGACCAGACCCGGGGCACCGGCGGCAACTACGGCTTCTACCTGTCGGTGCCGCCGAAGTTCTTCCCGGTCGTGGTCCAGCAGCTGAAGCGGACCGGCCTGGCCGACGGCCCCGCCGGATCCTGGCGCCGGGTGGTGATCGAGAAGCCCTTCGGGCACGACCTGCGGAGCGCCCAGGAGCTCAACGCGATCACCAGCGCGGTCTTCCCGGAGAGCTCGGTGTTCCGCATCGACCACTACCTGGGCAAGGAGACGGTCCAGAACATCCTGGCGCTGCGCTTCGCCAACAACCTGTTCGAGCCGATCTGGAACCGCAGTTACGTCGACCACGTGCAGATCACGATGGCCGAGGACATCGGCATCGGCGGCCGGGCGGGTTACTACGACGGCATCGGCGCGGCCCGCGACGTGATCCAGAACCACCTGCTGCAGCTGCTGGCCCTGGTCGGCATGGAGGATCCGACGTCGTTCGGGGCCGACTCGCTGCGCAGGGAGAAGGAGAAGGTCCTCAAGGCGCTGCGGCTGCCGTCGGACCTGTCGCTGGCCACCGCGCGCGGCCGCTACGGGTCCGGCTGGCAGGGCGGCGAGCCGGTCATCGGCTACACCCAGGAGGAGGGCATCCCGCCCGACTCGATCACCGAGACGTACGCCGCCATCAAGGTGGAGATCGCCAACCGGCGCTGGGCCGGGGTGCCGTTCTACCTGCGCACCGGCAAGCGGCTCGGCCGCCGGGTCACCGAGGTGGCCGTGGTGTTCCAGCGGGCGCCGCACCTGCCGTTCAGCAAGGACGACACCGAGATCCTGGGGCAGAACGCCCTGGTCATCCGGGTGCAGCCGGACGAGGGCATCACGGTGCGGTTCGGCTCCAAGGTGCCCGGCACCGCGATGGAGGTCAGGGACGTCTCGATGGACTTCGCTTACGGCGAGTCGTTCATGGAGTCCTCCCCCGAGGCCTACGAGCGGCTGCTGCTGGACGTGCTGATCGGCGACCCGCCGCTCTTCCCGCACCAGCGCGAGGTCGAGCTGTCATGGATGATCCTCGACCCGATCGAGGAGTTCTGGAGCACCCAGGGCCCGCCGGAGGAATATCCGGCGGGCACGTGGGGGCCGGCCTCGGCCGACGAGATGATGGCCCGTGACGGGCGCGCCTGGAGGCGGCTGTAGATGACCAGTTTCATGCTCAGCGGCACGAACGCCTCGAAGATCTCCTCGCAGCTCACCCACCTGCGTCACCAGATGGGCACCCCGGCGGTCGGCATGGTGCTGACCCTGGTGGTGGTCTGCGGCGAGAGCGACCAGTACGACGCGGTCCGGGCCGCGACCGAGGCGGCCAGGGAGCACCCCTCCCGGATACTGGTCGTCATCCCCCGCGACTCGGAGGAGCCCAACCGGCTCGACGCCGAGATCCGGTTCGGTGAGTCGACCCCGGGTGAGGTGATCCTGCTCCGCCTGTACGGGGAGCTGACCAGGCACGCCGACTCGGTGGTCAGCCCGCTGCTGCTCACCGACACCCCGGTGGTGGCCTGGTGGCCCAGCGACTGTCCCGAGGTTCCGTCCAAGGACCCGATCGGCATGCTGGCCCAGCGCCGCATCATCGACGCGCGGTCGGCGGCCGACTCGGTCAAGGCGATCACCGACCGGGCCCGCGGTTACGTGCCCGGCGACACCGACCTGGCCTGGACCCGGCTGACGACGTGGCGGAGCCTGCTGGCCGCCGCGTTCGACCAGCCGGTGGGCAAGGTCAAGCGGGGCACCGTGGAGGCCGTGTCCGGCCATGCCAGCGCCCTGCTGCTGGCGGCCTGGCTCGGCGACCGCCTCGGCGCCTCCGTGAAGGTCTCCGAGTCCCCCGGGCCCGGCCTGACCGCGGTCAAGCTGGTCTCGGCCGAGGGTGACATCACCGTCGTCCGGAGCGACGGCCGCATGGCCACGCTGTCGCGTCCCGGCCAGCCGGACCGCAGGGTCGCCCTGACCCGGCGCCCGACGTCGGAGCTGCTCGCCGAGGAGCTGCGACGGCTGGACCCCGACGAGATCTACGCGGCCGCGATCAAGCGACTCGCCCAGACCAAGAAGTCCTGAGCCGCGAGTGCCCCGCGGCCACGGCCGCGGGGCACCTCCTTTCGAAAGAGAAGTCCCGTGAGCGTTCCCACCGTGATCACCCACCGCGACGCCGACATGCTCGCCAAGGCCGTCGCCGCCCGGGTGATCGTCCGAGCCGTCGACGCCCAGTCGGCCAAGGGCTCGGCCCATCTGGTCCTGACCGGCGGGACCGTCGGCATCGCCACCCTCGCCGAGATCGCCGCCTCCCCCGCCAGGGACGCCGTCGACTGGCGCAAGGTGGACATCTGGTGGGGTGACGAGCGTTTCCTGCCGAGCGGCGACGCCGAGCGCAACGAGACCGGTGCCCGCAAGGCCCTGCTCGACCACCTCGACCTCGACCCCGAGCGGGTCCACGTGATGCGCGGCCCCGACTCCGGCATGACCGCCGAGGAGTCGGCCGAGGCGTACGCCGAGGAGCTGCGCCGGGCGGCGCGCCCCGAGGACCACGGCCCGGCCCCGTCGTTCGACCTCATGATGCTGGGCATGGGCCCGGACGGCCACATCGCCTCGCTGTTCCCCGGCCTGCCCGCCCTCTACGACACCCGCCCGGTGGTGGCGGTGCACGGCTCGCCCAAGCCTCCGCCCATCCGCGTCTCGCTGACGCTGCCGGTCATCCAGGCCTCCCGCGAGGTGTGGGTGATCGCCGCCGGCGAGGAGAAGGCGGGAGCGGTACGGCTGGCGCTGTCGGACTCGGGGACCATGCAGGTCCCGGCCGCCGGGGCCCGGGGTCGTCAGCGCACCCTCTTCCTCCTGGACAGGGCGGCGGCCTCCAAGATCCCTTCTTCCCTGAGCCGGATCTCCTCTCCTTGAACCGGTGGGCACGCTCGTAGGCCACTTCCCTTGAGCAGGTGGCGCAAGAAATCCTCGCAAACGAGTTTTCGTTTGCGAGGATTTCTCATATGACGTGATCACGGTGTGCGATCAGATAATCACCGATACGGTATGTCGCGGCAGGAGGCCTGCCGTACAAACACCGTACGATGGAGAGGAGGTGGAGGTGATGGTGATGACCGCCAAGACACACCGCATCGAGATGCGCGCGGACGCGGCGACCGAAGGGCTCATCGTGCAGGCCGCACAGGCTCTGGGAGAGTCCATCTCCTCGTTCGTCCTGCGCGCGGCCCGTGCGGAGGCCAGCCGGGTGCTCGCCCGGCCCGATGTCACGCTGATGCCCGCCGAGCAGTTCGACGAGCTGCTCGCGTCGCTGGACGAGCCCGACGAGGCACCCGCGCTCCGCAGGGCCGCACAGCGACAGCGCCGCTATCACGAATCGACGTGACCTGGCGATCGCAGCCCCTGCACGAGGAGCACGATCCCAGCGCCTTCGACTGCTCGGTCCCGGTCATGAACGAATGGCTGGCCAGGATGGCGCTTCGCGCCCAGCGGTCGGACACGGCACGCACCTATGTGTGGTCTGTCCCCGGCTCCCACCATGTCGTCGGGTATTTTTCCGTCACCCCCACCGAGGTACGGCGAGCGGAGGTCGGCGGCTCGCTCTCCGGCGGGGTGAGCATCGTGC
Organism: Streptosporangium sp. NPDC023825; assembly: GCF_040639575.1. Lineage (NCBI taxonomy): Bacteria > Bacillati > Actinomycetota > Actinomycetes > Streptosporangiales > Streptosporangiaceae > Streptosporangium > Streptosporangium sp. NPDC023825. The sequence continues at coordinate 200,701 of NZ_JBFAAE010000006.1, forward strand.
CCGGCTACCTCCTGGCGAGACTCGCTCTCGACCGCCACCTCCACGGCCAGGGTCTCGGTGCGGAACTACTGGTGAACGCGGTCTCAAAGATCGTGTCTGCCTCGGAAACAGCAGGGGGCCGCGTCATCGTGGTCGACGCGATCGACGGCCGCGCCGCCGATTTCTACGCCTCCCACGGGTTCACGCCGGTCAAGAACGACCCGCACCGGCTGGTGATGAAGATGGCCACGGCACGGGCCTCGCTTGCCGCTTCCTGATCTCCAAAACCCGCAGCGAATCTCCAAAACCCGCAGCGACGTGAGAGCCCGTATGCGATGAGCCCCCGAACGGATCAGGAGGCCGTCCCTGAGTGCCGGGCGGCGACGGTGTCGATCTCGGCGTGGAGTTCCTTCTTGTCCGCCGGGCTCATGGACGAGGCCTCGACGGCGTTGCGGGCCAGGGTGACGAGGGTCTCGCGGCCCAGGCCCAGCCGGTCGGCGGCGACGCGATACTCGCGGCTCAGGGTGGTGGCGAACATGGGCGGGTCGTCGCTGTTGAGGGTGACGAACAGGCCCTCCTCGATCATGCGGGGCAGCGGGTGCTCCTCGACGCGGGCGACCTGGCCGGTGCAGACGTTGGAGGTGGGGCAGACCTCCAGGGGGATCTGGGTCTCGCGCAGGTGGGCGACGAGGCGGGGGTCGTCCACGCAGGAGGTGCCGTGGCCGATCCGCTCGGCGCCCAGGAGGTCGAGGGCCTCCCAGATGGTCTCGGGGCCGGTCATCTCCCCGGCGTGGGGCAGGCTGCGCAGCCCGGCGGCGGTGGCGGCGCGGAAGGCGTCCGCGAAGACGTCGCGATACTTCGGGCGTTCCTGCTCGATTCCAGCCAGTCCAAAACCTACCAATGCCTGGGGAGGTTCCTGCAGCGCGTGGTCCAGGGTGACCCGGGCCGCCTCGGCCCCGTACTCGCCGGGGATGTCGAACACGTACGCCATCCGCACCCCGTGCTCCTCGCGGGAGCGCCGGGCGGCCAGGTCGAGCGCCTCGGTGACCTCCCGCATCGGCATGCCGACGACGTGGTGGGCGTACGGCGTGACGGTCAGCTCGGCGTAGCGGCCGTTCTGCCCGGCGAGGTCGGCGGCCAGGCCGAGCACCAGGGTCGCCACGTCCTCCGGCTCGCGGACCAAAGCGTTGACCGCCTGGTAGATCCGGGCGAAGTGCGGGAAGTCCGTGAACCTGTAGAAGGCGCGCAGTTTCTCCTCGTCCGTGGGGACGCCCCCGTCGGGGTGGCGGCGGGCGAGCTCCAGCACGGTGGGGACCGAGGCGGAGCCGATCAGGTGGACGTGGAGCTCGACCTTGGGCAGGGCGTCGATGAAGGCGTCGATCGTCATGTGGGGACACTACGCACGCCACCCCGGGACACGGAAGCCATTTTCCCCGAATCTAACTCTAAAATGTAAGCTTTTATCGGCAAGGGAAGCGAGGCGGGAATTGCCCGGGGAGATGTCCTCCCGCTCACCGGCCGTCTGGCGCATAGTGGGGGCAGGCATCTCGACACCCCTCACGGAGGCTTCCCGTGTTCGAGCGCTTCACCGACCGTGCCCGCCGTGTCGTGGTCCTGGCGCAGGAGGAGGCCAGGAGGCTCAGCCACGGCCACATCGGCACCGAGCACATCCTGCTCGGGCTGATCCTCGAGGAGGACGGTGTCGCCGGCCGCGCGCTGCGGGCCTTCGGCATCGGCGGCGAGCGCGTCAGGAACGCCGTCGAGGAGATCATCGGCAGGGGCGACGAGAGTCCCGGCGGCCACATCCCGTTCACCCCGCGCGCCAAGAAGGTGCTCGAACTGTCCCTGCGCGAGGCGCTCGGCCTGCACCACACCTACATCGGCACCGAGCACATCCTGCTCGGGCTGCTCCGCGAGGGTGAGGGCGTGGCCGCCCAGGTGCTGACCGAGCAGGGAGCGCGCCTCGAGGCCGTACGCGCCCAGGTGATCACGCTGCTCGGGCGGCGCGGACCCGAGCGCGCGGTGACGGCGGAGGAGGGCTTCCACGTCATGGGAGCGGCGTTCTCCGCCAGGCTGGAGCGCATCCAGGAGAGCCTGGACCGGATCGAGCGCAGGCTGGACGCCATCGAGACCTCCCGCGGCGACGCCGCGGCCCACGGAGACATCGGAGACACCGGAGACACCGCGACCCACGAAGACAGCGGGGACATCGGCGATACCGCGGGCACGCCCCGGGACGATGGCGACGCCTCCGGCGCGCCCCGCGCCCCGGAGCCCCCGTCCCAGGAGGGGCGGGCCTCCTGAGGCGGGAACGCGGATGAATGCGGCCTCCCCGCTTCGGGACCCCTGAGCGATCTCGAAACGGGAAGGCCACGTGACGGGGTCAGCTCGGGGATGCCGTCGCCATCACGCCCACGGCCAGCCTGGCCTCCACCACGCCGGGGTCCTCGGTGTAGCTCAGGGTCGCGCCGAGCGAGACCAGGAGCCTGCGCATGCGCACGTTGTCGGACAGCAGGGTCGCCCTGACCTCGGCGAAGCCCAGGTCGCGGGCCTGGCGGACGAGCATCCCGGCCAGAGCCGTCCCCAGCCCCCTGCCCTGCCAGCGGTCCTCGACCAGGAACGCCATCTCGGCGATGCCCGGATCCGGGGTGAACATCAGGTTGGCGAGACCGACGACCTGGCCGTCGTGCCCGGCGACGATCGAGTGGCCCCGGCTGCGGTCGCAGAGCCGGTCGAAGACCTTCGGCGGCAGCACCGGCATCGAGGTGAAGTAGCGGAACCTGCGGGCCTCCGGCGAGCAGCGGTCGTGCAGGTCGCGTACGGCCTCGCGGTAGAGCCGGGTGAGCGGGCGGACACTGACCTCGACGCCGTCGGAGAGCGTGATCTCGCGGTCGGTCCCGGACTGCTCGACCGGGGGCTGCGCGAGGCGGACGAAGGAGGCCGCGCGGGCGGCCTCGGTCAGGGTGAACGGCAGCTCGGCCCGGCGGACCCTGATCGCGCGGCGCGGTGCCACGGGCACGGTCAGCAGGGTCGGGTCCGGAAGATCGCTCATCTCAGCACCGTAGACCCAGCGGGAGTCGTCGGCGCGCAGCAGCTCCCCCAGCAACTCGGGCAGGCGCCAGGGCGCCATGCGCAGCCGGGAGGCGAGCAGCAGGACGCGGGTGGGCTCGTCGGTCAGCTCGTGGGCGGTGGCGGTGACGACCTGGACCCGGCGTCCGCCGGCGGCCTCCAGTGCCTCGCGCACCGCCTCGGCCCCGGCGGGGATGTCCGTGACGAACTCGTCGACCGTGCCGTCCGCGTCGGTCTGCACGCTCAGGCCCAGGATGTTGCCACCCTTGGCGGCGAGTGCGGCGGCCAGCGAGGCGAGCCGCCCCGGCCGCTCGTCAACGGTCGTACGAATCCTCAGAAACCCCATCAGAATGCTCCCTCTGTTGAGGGATAGCCTTTCCTGACACTGTTACGGGACTGCTACACATGAGTGAGCCCATCGTTACGTCTGGGAAGATCACTTGTTACGCGGCAGTACGGCGTTTCTGCAACGGTTTCCGTTGACAGGCACACCCAGATAGACGGATATAGCAGGATATGAGGCCATGAGCACGCGCGTTCCCCTGGCTGGGGACTTCGTCAACGGAGACGTCTCCTTCTGGTACCGCTCCCTCGGCATCCCCTCCCCCGGCGCCCCCCTCGCCGGAGACCTCGACGCCGACGTGGCCATCGTCGGTGCCGGCTACACCGGCCTGTGGACCGCCTACTACCTGAAGAAGGCGAGCCCCGGCCTGCGGATCGTCGTGCTGGAGAAGGAGTTCGCCGGGTACGGCGCCTCCGGGCGCAACGGCGGCTGGCTGGTCGGCGAGCTGGCGGGCACCCCCGAGCGCTACGCCAGGACGCACGGCGCGGACGCGGCCAGGCGGCTGCAGCGGGTGATGTTCGAGACCATCGACGAGGTCGTCGCCGTCGCCGAGGACGAGAAGATCGACGCCGACATCGTCAAGGGCGGCGTCACCACGGTCGCCACCAACACCGCCCAGGACCGGCGGCTGCACCAGCTGCTCGCCCACGAGCGCCACTGGGGCTGGACCGAGGAGGACGTGCGGCTGCTCGACCCCGCCGAGCGGGATGAGCGCCTGCGGGTGGACGGCGCGGTCAGCGCGATCTGGAGCCCGCACTGCGCCAGGATCCAGCCCGCCAAGCTCGCCAGGGGCCTGGCCGAGACCGTGCGGAACCTCGGGGTGGACATCTTCGAACGCACTCCGGTCACCGAGATCGCCCCGCGCGAGGCCCGCACGCCGTACGGCACCGTCCGCGCCGAGTACGTCATCCGCGCCACCGAGGGCTTCACCGCCGAGCTGAAGCAGTACCACCGGACCTGGTTGCCGATGAACAGCTCGATGATCGTCACCGAGCCGCTGGGCGCGCTGTGGGACGAGATCGGCTGGGCGGGACACGAGCTGCTCGGCGACATGGCGCACTACTACATGTACGCCCAGCGCACCGCCGACGGCCGGATCGCGTTCGGCGGGCGCGGCAAGCCCTACCTGTACGGATCCCGGGTGGACGACCGGGGCCACACCCACGAGTGGACGATCGAGGCGCTCTGGGAGCTGCTGACCGGGATGTTCCCCGCGCTCCGGGCCTCCCGGGTGGCGCACGCCTGGTCCGGGGTGCTCGGCGTGCCCCGCGACTGGTGCGCCACCGTGCACGTCGACCACACCACCGGCATCGGCTGGGCGGGCGGCTACACCGGCCACGGGGTGACCACGGCCAACCTCGCAGGCCGTACCCTGCGCGACCTGATCCTGCGCGAGGACACCGAGCTGGCGTCCCTGCCCTGGGTGGACCGCAAGGTGCGAGGCTGGGAGGTGGAACCGCTGCGGTGGATCGGCGTGCACGCCATGTACGACCTCTACCGCCGGGCCGACGCCAGGGAGAAGGCCGGGCTCGGCCGCACCTCGGTGCTGGCCCGCGTCGCCGACTCCATCACCGGACGCTGAACCGACCCCGCCACCGGACACTGAACCGCCTCCATCACCGGACGCTGAACCGGCCCCGTCGCCGGACGCCGAACCGACCCCCTTACCGGACACTGAACCGACCCCGCCACCGGACACTGAGACCACGGACGCCGAGGAGAGCCATGACCTGCCCGCCCGCCACCCGAGTGGGAACCGAGTGAACGACATCCTCTTCCGCGGCGGCCGGGTCTTCCTCGCCGCCGACGCCTTCGCCGAGGCGGTGCTGGTCCGGGACGGCCGTGTCGCCGCCGTGGGCGCGGAGTCCGACGTCGCACGACTGGCCTCCCCCGGTCACGAGACCGTCGACCTGGACGGCGGGCTGCTCACCCCCGGCTTCACCGACGCGCACCTCCACCCGGTGCAGGCGGGCCTGGAGCGGGCCAGGTGCGACCTGTCCGCGGTCTACGGCCTGCCGGAGTACCTGGAGCGGATCACCGCCTACGCCGCCTCCCACCCCGGCCACGAGTGGATCGACGGCGGCGGCTGGGACATGTCGGCCTTCCCCGGCGGCCTGCCGCACCGCTCCCAGCTCGACGTCGTCGACCGGCCGGTCTACCTGATCCAGCGCGACCACCACGCCGCCTGGGTGAACAGCCGGGCCCTGGAACTGGCCGGGATCACCCGCGACACCCCCGACCCCGCCGACGGCAGGATCGAGCGCGACGCCGACGGCACGCCGAGCGGCGTGCTGCACGAGGGCGCGATGGACCTGGTCGGCCTGCTCACCCCGCGCCCCACCGCGAGGGACCTGCACGACGCGCTGATGGAGGCCCAGGACCACCTGTTCTCCCTCGGCGTCACCGGCTGGCAGGACGCCATCGTCGGCTCCTACGCGGGCTCCGACGACCAGCTGCCCACGTACGTCTCGGCGGCGGCCTCCGGCGCGCTGCGGGCCCGCGTGGTGGGCGCGCTGTGGTGGGACCGGGCGCGCGGCGCCGAGCAGATCCCCGAGCTGCTGGAACGGCGCCGCTCCGCCGAGGGCCTGGAGCGGTTCCGCGCCACCTCGGTGAAGATCATGCAGGACGGCATCGCCGAGAACTTCACCGCCGCGGTGATCGAGCCCTACTGCCGCTGCGGCGGCACCGGCCTGTCGTACGTCGACCCGGCGCTGCTGAGGGAGTACGTCGCCGAACTGGACCGGCACGGCTTCCAGGTGCACTTCCACGCCATCGGCGAGCGGGCCGTCCGCGAGGCGCTGGACAGCTTCGAGGGGACCGACCCGGCCAACCGGCACCACATCGCGCACCTGCAGATCGTCGAGCCGTCCGACGTGCCGCGCTTCGCCGAACTCGGCGTGACCGCCAACCTGCAGCCGCTCTGGGCCACCCACCACGCCCAGATGGACGAGCTCACCCTCCCCTTCCTGGGCGAGGAGCGCTCCGCCTGGCAGTACCCGTTCGCCGACCTGCGGCGCAACGGCACCCTGTTCTGCGCGGGCAGCGACTGGCCGGTCTCCGACGCCGACCCGATCCAGGGCATGCACGTGGCCGTCAACCGCACCGAACCCGGTGGCTCGGTGCACGCGGGCTACCCGACGGCGCAGACCCCGTTCCTGCCCGGCCAGAGCCTCACCCTGGCCACCGCGCTGACGGCCTACACCGCGGGCTCGGCCCGGATCAACCACGACGACGACGCGGGCACCATCGTCCCCGGCAACCGCGCCGACCTCGTCGTCCTGGACCGCGACCCGTTCACCGAACCGGCCGCCGACATCTGGCGCACCAGGGTCGCCATGACCTTCCTCGACGGCCAGGAGGTCTACCGCCGCTGACCTCTCCCAGCGATGAGCAATGCGCCGGAATTGTCGCGATGGCCCGTTACGATCCGCGGCATGACCATTCGGTTCACGGCCCGGGTCACGGGAGTGGCGGAAGACCACGATCTGGAGTGCCTGTCCGCCGGTGTCGCCGAAAGCGACGACGGCGACGGCATGGAGCTGATCTTCACGTGCGGCCTGTCCGAGGACGAGGAGGAAGACGTCGAGAAGTCGGAGATGGACAGCCACTGCCTGGTCACCGCCGGCCAGGCGACCGCGTACGGGGCCGTCAGCGAGATCACCCTTCGCGACGGGGTGCTTCGCGTCGTCATCGCTCCGCACGCGCTGGAAGAGCTGGGTCTTGACGACCCCGAGATCGAGGCGGTCCTCGAAGTCGAGGATGAGGTGATCGGCCGACTCCGGCTCGCCCTGCGACGCATCATGGCCTACGGCCCGGTTGACGCCCGCCCGGCAGTCGTTCAGCGGTGACGGTGCCCTCCGAGCTTGCTTGGCCTGCCCGCCGCTCGGCTCGTCTCCTCCAGGAGCCCTGAGCACCCGAGGACGACGGAGCTATCGCCGGTGACCGAGCTGCGCCCGGAACCGTACGGGAAGCCGGTCGAAGCAGATGTGGCGGCCGTTCTCGTAGAAGCGGCGGGGTTCGCCGAAGAGCTCGTAGCCGGGGTGGCGGGCCAGCTCGCGCAGGACCACGAGGAACTCGGTGCGCGCGAGCTGGGCCCCGATGCAGAAGTGCACGCCCGTCCCGAAACCGAGGTGGCGTACGAGGCCCCGGTCGAGCCGGAACCGCTCCGGGTCGGGAAACTCGGCGGGGTCGCGGTTGGCGGCCCCGGCGAGCAGGATGACCCGCGATCCCCGGGGAATGACGACGCCGCCGACCTCGACGTCCCGGGTGGTGAACCGGGTGCCGTGGTCGACCGGCGTCCAGAGCCGCAGCGTCTCCTCGACGGCGGCGGGCATCAGCTCGGGCCGCTTGCTCAGCCGGTCCTGCAGGCCGGGTTCGCGGGCCAGCTGCCACAGCAGGTGCGACAGGGCGTTCATCGAGGTCTCGTGACCGGCGACGGCGAAGCCGACCATCATGACGTGCAGTTCCTCGTCGGTGACGGGCCTGCCGTCGATCGTCTCGCGGACCAGCGTGGACAGGTAGTCGTCGCCCGGTTGTTCCCTGGCCCGGCGGATCTCCTCCTGGAACAGCTCCGCGAACTGCGGCCAGAAGCCCTCCGCGCTCTCGTCGCTCGGCATGCGCGCCCAGGTGTTGCTCGTCAGGTCGCGGATGCGGCGCTGCGCCGCGTCGGTGAAGCCGACCGCGAGCGACACCACGGCGAGCGGCAGCGGCACCGCGAGCTCGGCGACGAGGTCGCCGCAGCCCCGCGCGACGATCGGCTCGACCAGGTCCGCGACCAGGCGGCGCAGTTCCGGTTCGAGCTGCCGCGCCCGGGCCGGGGTGAACGGGGGTTTCATCAGGGTGCGGAACGCGGTCTGCCGGGGCGGGTCGTACTCCAGCGGCGCGAAGGGCGGCGTGCCGGCGGCGCGGGGGAAGAAGACCCCCGACGCCGAGCTGAAGGTCTCGTGGTCGCGCAGCGCCGCCTCCACGTCGCGGTAGTGCGACAGGACCCACACGCCGCCGTACGCGCGGGAGAAGGCGACCCGCGACCGGTTGCGGATGCCGCGGTGGACCAGGCAGGCCAGGTCCGGGTCGAAGCGCGGATGGTGGTGGTCGAAATCGGAGATCAGCTGCTCGACGACGTCCTCTTCCCTCTCCGCCTTCACTGCCGCTCCCTCGGGTCGAAGATCATTGGATGCCGGGGACGGGAACCACGAGTCCCGCGGGGGTGCCCCCGGACACCGGCGGCGACGCGGGGACGGCTCATCGCGCGTCCCACGGGGAAGCTCCGGGGTGCAGGTGGCCGAAGGGGTGGACGTCGGCGGGGTCGTAGGTCTCGTCCACGATCCACTTGACCATCCTGCGCAGCGGCTCGATGGCGTCCTGCGGCAGCTCGGCCCGCACCCGGGTGGCGTAGCCGAGGGACACCAGCCGCTGGGCGCCGTAGAGCGGCACGACGTCGCGCAGTTCCCGCTTGAGCGCCTCGGGATAGACGCCCACGGTCTGCGTGTAGGCGTTCATGCCGCGCACCGCGTCCCAGGCCGAGTCGACGGGCACCACGTTGACCACCCGGCCCGACAGCGAGGGGTGGAACTCCACCGGCTCGGGCAGCCGCGAGACGATGACCGCGCCCTCGTCGCGGCGCCCGCCGATCACGTCGTACCAGTCGGCGCTCGCCCGGATCGCGAGCAGGTCGGCGCGCAGCCCCGGGTCGAACCGCCTAGCCGCCGTGCTGACCTGCTCGGGGAGCCGGAGGATCTCCTCGTACAGCAACCTGCCCCAGCGGGCGGCCCGGTCGACGTCGGTGACGGCGTAGACGACGCGGGCGTTGAAGCAGCCGAGCTGGTTGAGCGCGCCGACGTCCACCGCCGCCAGCCGGGCGGTCTCGGCCATCCGCTCGTCGTCGGCGAACGCCTCGGGGCCGATGACGGTGGCGCTCAGCTTCGGGTCGAGGGAGATCAGCTCCAGGCCCGGCCTGACGTAGCCGGTGACGTGCCGGATGGAGGCCAGCCCGCCCCAGGCCACGATCTTCTCGACGTGGGCCGGCTGGTAGAGCCGCCGCTCGAACGCCTCGGAGCCGCCCTTCCAGTAGACGACCGCGAGATGGCGGGTGAGCGGGTGGCCGGGGGCCATCTCGGCCATGGTCCGCGCGATCGCGAGCGCGGTCAGCGGGTCGTTCGACGGCGACTTGACGATGGCGTCGCCGCGGGTGACGGCGTTGCGGATCACGGTGAGCGCGGCGATGATCGGGCTGTTGCCGGCGATGACGTGCACGGTCCGCGCACCGAGGGCGCGGACCGCCGCGCGGCCCCCGTCCGCGGTGGCCACCTCGTGCCACCCGTCCAGGTACCCGGCCCCGACGGTCCGCTCCACCACCGCCCGCACCGCGTCCGGGCGGAACAGGCCGGGAAGCTGCTCGTACGACGCGGCGAGCAGCGGCGGGGTCATGTCCGACCACGCGGCCGACCGTTCGAGGGCCTCCCTCAGCAGCGCGTTGCGCGACAGCGCGAGACGCGGCCCGAGCTCGGCGAGGAAGCCGACGACGTCGTCGACGCGCAGCGCGTTCAGGTCCCGCATGCGCGCCGGGTCGCCCAGCGGCAGCCGGTCGAGCAGGCCCATCGGATCGGGGGCGAGGAAGGACGCCCCCGGTCCCCGGCCGGTGAAGGGGACCAGGCCGGTGTCGACCGTCTCACCCCTGATGAAGGCCGGGATCGTCAGCTCGGCCCCCACGGCCTCCCGCCGTGCCCGCTCGTTCCCGGCCCGCGTCTCCCCTCGCGTCCTGTCGTCTTCGAGCCGGTCCTCCTGCCATGCCCCGTCGCCGCCGACCCGGGTCTCCCGCCGCGCCCCGTCGTTCCCGGCGAGGGTCTTCTCCCATCTCGCGCTCATGCCAGCGCCCCGTTGAGGAACTCCAGGGCCTCGGTGAGCGCCTCCGGGGTCGCGGCACACGTGATCTTGTCGTCGCCGCCGTTGCCGCCGAACCTGCCGATGGCGGTCGACAGGCCCGGCGTGGTGCGCCCGCACCGGCACGCCGACCAGTCGACCGTGACCTCGTCGCCGGAGACGAACCCGCCCCAGTGCACGTCGGCCATGAGGTCGAGGAAGGCCGCCCGGCCCGTCCGCACCCCGCTGCGCGGCAGAGGATCCCCGGTCTCCGGGTCGAGGACGTAGAGGATCACCCAGGGCTCGATGTGGTAGCGCTCCGCGTCGCAGAGCAGGTTGACCGCCATCACCTCGGTCATCGCATAGCAGAGTCGCACCCGCGGCACCCCGAAGAAGCGACCGACCGGCTCCGCCCAGTCGGCGGGCAGCGCCGTGCCCTTCGCTCCCCCGCCGGAGAAGACGAACGAGTCCGGCGCGAAGACGGCCTCGATACCCCGGACCAGCCCGGCGGTCGCCATGGCGTGGTGGACGCTCCACAGGCCGAGCGACGCCACGCGGCGCCCGCCGAGCGTGTCGGCCAGTTCCTCGACGAACCGCGCCATCCCCGCGCCGGTGGCCCGCTGCGCCTCCTCGAACTCCGCGCGGCGCGCCTTCAGCGCCGGCGGGATCTCCAGCCGGTCGACCTCGCCCCTGGCCGCCGCGGCGCGCAACCGGCCGGCGAGGAACATGACGTCGGCGCTGAGCGGGCCGGGGTGCAGGGCGTGGAACCGGTCGGGGGTGTCCGCCATCTGCTCCGCCATCGCGCCCGCGTGCCGGTCGATCCCGCCGCGCCCGGTACGGAATCCCGGCCAGACCACGTCCATGGGTTCCCGCCACGACACGCCGTCGGGGAGCGCGTCCAGGCGCACCGTGCGGTACAGGGCCGCGTACTCCTGGCGGGTGTGCGGGACGAACGACATCGTGCCGGACGTGCCGGAGGAGTGGGCCGGCCGCAGGTCGGTCCGGGCGTCGAGGAGGTCCAGCCACGCGTCGATCGAGTCGCAGCCGGAAAAGTCGACGCCGCCGAGGTCGACGGTGGTGAGCCTGCCGAGCCAGGTCGCCAGCTGGTCGAACCGGTTGTCCAGGAGCAGGGAGACGGGATACGACTTGTAGACCGTGTGCGGGAAGAGCAGGGGCGCCGCGTCGTCCAGCGTCCCGATCTCCCCGATGCGCTGCTCGTCGGCGATGGTGCGCAGCACCGGGATCCGGTCGCGGAGCTCGGCGTAGCGCATCCGCAGCGCGGCGAGCTGCAGAGCGGCCAGCCGGTCGGGGGCGAGCGTGTGCATCCGCCATCGCGAGGGCCCGAAGAAACCGACGGGATCCTCCGCGAACAGGCGTACCTCGGTGTCCGCCGTCATGGGTCGCTCCTTCGCTGCTCGGCCAGATAGTCGGTGATGTCGGAGACCGTGGGACGGTTCCACAGCAGGCTCATCGGCAGGCTGATCCGCAGCCGCTCGGAGAGCGTCCGGCGCAGCATGACCGCCAGCAGCGAGTCGACGCCGATCTCCGCGAGCGGGCGCGCCACGTCCACCGCCTCGGGGTCGGTGCGCAGGGCGGCCGCGACCGCCCGCCGTACCTCGCCCCGCAGCAGGTCGGTGAGGGGGGCGCCGGACAGGTCCCGCCAGCCGGGGCCCTCGTCCGCGCCGGGGGCCGGGGGCGGGCCGGGGTCGCCGGCCAGGTCGCGCAGCAGCGGCGGCCGGAGGATGCCGGGGGTGACGGGCAGGACCCGCAGCACCGCCAGGTCGGCGTTGCCGGCCGGCCCGCCCGCGACCAGCGACTCCCACGCCAGGAGCGCCTCCGCCGGGGTGATGTCCGCCGTGCCCCGGGCGCGCAGCTCCGCGTCGACGACCGCCGAGGAGACCGACATGCCCAGGCCTCGCCAGCTCGTCCAGGCGAGGGAGAGGACCGCCTCGTCTCCCCCGGCCCGCCGGTGCCTGGCCAGGCCGGACAGGAAGGCGTTCGCCGCCGCGTACGAGGCCTGCCCCGGGAGGCCCAGAAGCTGCCCGGCGGAGGAGAAGAGCACCAGGAAGTCCAGCGTCCCCGGCGGGAACACCTCGTGGAGCGCGAGCGCCCCGGCCACCTTGGGCCGCATCACCGCCCGCAGCGCCTCCTCGTCGTACGCGCGCAGCAGCCGGTTGTCGACCACGCCCGCCGCGTGCACCACCCCGCGGACCGGCGGCAGGCCGAGCGCGCCGGGATCGGCCAGCCGGGCGAGGGCGGCGGTGTCCGCCACGTCCGCGGCGACCGTCCGCACGGTGACGCCCCTCGCCTCCAGGGACCTGACCGCGTCGATCGCGCGCCGCGTCACCGGCTCGCGGACGGCGTCCCACCGGTTCCTGGGAGGCAGGGCGGTACGGCCCAGCAGGAGCAGCCTGCGGGCCCCCCGGCCGGCCAGCCATCCCGCGACGTGCAGGCCGAGGGCGCCCAGGCCCCCGGTGACCAGGTAGGTGGCCCCGGCCCGGCAGAACGGACCCGGCCGCGCGGGCCGCCGCCCCGTGACACGCTCTCGCGCCTCGGGGCGGTAGGGCACCAGGCGGGCACCGCTCGCGGCACCGTCCTCGACGGCGACGACGTCCTCCCGGCACCGGCTCCCCAGCAGCCGGACCAGGGCCGAGAGGTCGTCGTCGCCCGGTTTCCCCGGCAGGTCGACGAGACCGCCCCACACCTCGGAGTACTCCGTGGCGGCCACCCGCGCCAGTCCCCACAGCGCCGTCTGCGCCAGCCCCGCCGCGCTCTGCGGCTCCCTGGCCGAGGAGGTGACGCACCACAGCCGGGCCCGGCCCGCCTCGCCCAGCAGCCGCGCGGTCTCCGCCAGGCGCGCGGCCAGCCGGGTCGCGGTCGCCACGATGTCCTGACCGGTCTCCATCGAGTCCGTCACGGACGGCGCGGGCGGCAGCAGGACGACCGCGTCGTCCTCCGTCAGGCCGGGAAGCAGCTCGCGGAGCCCGTCGAGCCCGTCGAGCCCGTGGGGTCCGGCGCGTCCGACGGGCCCATCGGAGCCGTCACTCCCGTCGTACCCGTCACGCCCGGGGACCGTGTCGAACCGGATGCCCCGCCGCGCGAGAAGCCCGCCGAGAGCGTGCGCGAGGTCGTCCTCGTCGCCCGGCGCCGTGCTCGTGCCTGTTCCGACCAGTACCACCCGGTGCGGCGTCACGCCGGACGCGCCGTCCGGTGACAGGGTCAGCGGTTTCCAGACCACCTCGTGCAGGAGGTCGCCCGTCCCCGCTCCGGCCGCCGGGTCCGGCTCGGGCTCGGGGGTGGTGTAGCGCACCCCGCGCAGGACGGCCACCGTCCGTCCGCCGAGGGTGGCGACGCGGATGTCGACGGTGTCCGGTCCGGTGGTGGTCACGCCGACCAGGACCCTCTCCTCCGCGGGCGGGTCCGTGGCCAGGGTCGCCTCGGCGATCCGCGCCGGCATGCGCAGCTCGGCGCGGCCCGCCGCCGCGACTGCCGCGACGCCTCCGGCCGAGAACGCGGCGTCCAGGATCGACGCCCAGGTCGGCCGGGGCAGGGTGCCCTCCGGGTCCGCCGCCACCAGGGCCGTCAGCGTGCGCGGGCCGCGGCGCAGTTCCTCGATCCGCCAGGGGAAGCCCATCGCCGCCACACCGACCCCGGCGAGCGTGTCCATCACCCAGCCTGCATCGACGACCTCGTCGTCCGGCCTCTCGTCCGGCTCGCCACCCGGCGCGCCCGCCGGTCCGTTCTCCGGCCCGTCACCCCGCCGGGCCACCTCCACGTCGCCGGCCGCCTCGATCCCGTCGCCGAGCAGGGCGGCGCAGTGGGTGAGCCATCCTTCGCCGGGATCCCGGTGGCCGTGGTCCGCGCCGGGTCCCGGAGGGTGTTCCCGGCGGCCGGCGGTGAGGCGGGAGGAGAGCCTGAGCGTCCCGTCCTGGTGAACCACCTGGAGCTCGCGCGACACGGCCGTGGTGATGGGAACCCGCATCTCCACCTCGCGCAGGGTGCCCGCCCCGCCCCGCCCGCCCCCCTCGGCCTCGCGGATCGCCGTGGCCGCCTCGAGAAAGGTGTTCAGCAGCACGGCGGCGGGCACGATCTCCGTACCGCGCACGGGATGGGCGCCGGGGAACGGCCGGGTGGGGCGGTCCAGCGCCGTCCGCCACACATCGGCCCGGGAGGTGGCGAACACCGCCGTCCGCGCCCCCAGCAGGGTGTGACTCTCCGGGACGTGAGGCCTCCCGGCCGTCTCGGGAAGCTCGTGCCCGGCCCAGTGGCGCACGTGCAGCCAGGCGTTCGCCGGCAGGTCGACGAGCTCGCCCGCCCCCTGGAGCGCGCTCCAGTCCACCGGTACGCCATGGCAGTGCAGCAGGGCGACATTGCCCGCCATGGCGCGGAGCCCGTCCTCGCCACGACGGAGGCTGTGCGCCACGACGGCGTCCTGGATCCCCGCCGACCCGAGCGTCTCCACGATCGAGTGGCACACCACCGGGTGCGCGGAGACCTCCAGGAACGTCCGGTGGCCGTCCTCGGCCGCGGCGAGGACGGCGCCCGCGAAGAGCACCGGGTCGCGCAGGTTGGTCTCCCAGTAGGAGGCGTCCCGCGCGGCCGGGTCGCGGGGGTCGGGCAACGCGGTCGTGTAGAGCGGGACGGCCGGCCCGGCCGGGCGGAGGCCGGCGATCGCCGCGCGCAGGCCAGCGCGGAGCGGGTCCATCTGCGGGCTGTGGAAGGCGACGTCGGAATCGACCCGCCGGACCTCGACGCCGTCGCGCGCCCAGCACGCGGCCAGCCGTTCCAGCGCCTGCGGCGTACCGGCCACCACCGTGGAGTACGGCGAGGCGGCGACGGCCGCCGACACCGTGCCGACGCCCGCCACCTGGCGGGCCACCTCCTCGTACGGCAGCGAGACCATGGCCATCGCCCCGCGTCCGGTGACCCGGGACAGCAGCCGCGAACGGCGGCAGACCAGCCGGGCCCCGTCCGCCACGTCGAGCACCCCGGCGGTCACGGCGGCGGCGATCTCCCCCACCGAGTGGCCGACCACGGCCGAGGGCCGGACACCGGCGGAACGCCAGAGCGCGGCGAGCCCCACCTGGACGGCGTACAGCAGCGACTGGACGCGCCCGGTGCCGCCCAGCTCGCCCGCCCGGAGCGCCGACACCGGGGAGAAGCCCATCTCCACCCGGTAGATCGGGTCCAGCCGTTCGATCACCTCCGCGAAGGCGGGCTCCGCGGCCAGCAGGTCCCGGCCCATGCCCGCCCACTGGGCACCGTGGCCGGAGAACACCCACACCGGGTCGCGTCTCCCCTGCGGCGGCACCCGGGCGGAGACGACGCCCCGGGGCGCGCCGGGGGTGTCGCGGGCCAGGGAGCGCAACCGGTCGACGAGCTCCGTCCGGTCCGCGGCCACCACGGCCGAGCGGGCCGGCAGGTGGGACCGGTGGCGGGCCAGCGTCCCGCCCACGGACGCCAGGTCGGCCCGCTCGTGGGCGTCGAGCCAGTCGGCGAGCCGTCCGGCGGCCAGGCGCACGGCGGCCGGGTTCGCGCTCGACAGCGGGTACACCCGCACCGGCCCGCGTCGCGGGACCGGGTCGGGGGCCGGGCCGGGGACCGGCTCGGGGGCCGGGCCGCGGGTCTCCGGGAACACGGCGAGAGCCGCGGGGACGGCGTCCTGGGCGGTGCCTTGGACGTCCTGTTGGAGAACGATGTGCGCGATCGTGCCGCCGTACCCGTATCCGGCGACTCCCGCGCGCCGGGGGCGGCCGGTGGAGGGCCACGGAGTCGTCGTGGTGACCAGCCGGAGGCCGTTGTCGCCCCATGGAATGGCCGGGTTCGGCCCGGACAGCATCGGGGTGGCCGGGATGACACCGTGCCCGATCGCGAGCACCGCCTTGATGAACCCCGCGACCCCGGCGGCGGCCTCGAGATGCCCGATGTTGGACTTCACCGAGCCGACCAGGCAGGGGCCCGCGCTCGCGCGGGCGGCGCCGAGCACCGAGGCCAGCGCGCCCGCCTCGACGGGATCGCCGACCGGCGTGCCCGTTCCGTGGGCCTCGACGTAGTCGACCGTGTCCGGGCCGGTGCCCGCGCTCCGGTAGGCGCGGCGCAGGAGATGCTCCTGGGCCTCGCGGCTGGGAGCCATGATGCCCTCGGTCCGGCCGTCCTGGTGCACGGCGCCACCGATGATCACGGCGAGGACCCGGTCCCCGTCGCGCCGGGCGTCGCCGAGCCGCTTGAGGACCACGACCCCGGCTCCCTCGCCCCGCCCGTACCCGTCGGCCCGCGCGTCGAACGCCTTCGAGCGCCCGTCGGGGGAGATCGCTCCCGCGGCGTCCAGGACCACGCTGTATCCGGGACCGGCCAGCACCACGACCCCGCCGGCGAGCGCGAGCGGGATCTCGCCGAGCCGGAGGCTCTGGCACGCCTGGTGGATCGCCACCAGGGATGACGAGCAGGCCGTGTCCAGCGCCACGCTCGGGCCGCGGAGATCGAGCGCGTGGGACACGCGGTTCGCGACGCCGCAGTGCGAGGCGCCGACCCCCGTCCACGCCTCGATCCGCGGCAGGTCCTCCAGCAACCGGCGCCCGTAGTCGTCGGCGGAGACGCCGGCGAAGACGCCCGTGTCGGATCCGGCGAGGTCAGCGGGCGGGATGCCGGCGTGCTCCAGCGCCTCCCAGGCGACTTCGAGAAGGATGCGCTGCTGGGGGTCCATCAACCGCGCCTCACGCGGCGAGATGCCGAAGAATTCACTGTCGAATCCCGATATGTCGGTCAGGAAGCATCCGCGAGCCGTGGTCCGGCGGAGGACCGCCGCGTCCTCGGGGCCGCGGTCCGCGTAGCGCGCCCACCGGCCGGCGGGAACCTCGCCGACCGCGTCTCCCCCGTCGAGCAGGAATCTCCAGAAAGCCGCCGGGGAGTCGATCCCCGCGGCGAACCGGCATCCGAGGCCGATCACCGCTATCGGTTCGCGGGCGGTGGGCACACGAGCCTCCCTTCCGGGGGTTCCGACGGAGACAAAAGGCTCCTGGCGCGGCCGGAGAATCACGCCAGGAGCCTTTTCGACGTCAACGGTTCGTCAAAACCGGACGGACCGCCGAAGGGCCGTCAACAGGTCAGAGCTTCACCCGGTTGCCGTCCCAGATGTCCTTCTCCCAGATATCGCCGAAAAGCCAGTTTCCCGGGGCGTCGGGGTCGAGGCTCGTATAGAACTCCTTCCATGCGATGACGAGTTCGTCGACCGAGAGGTTTCCGTTTCCGTTCACGTCGAGCCTCGCGAAGGAGATGCGGCTGTTCTCCTCGGATGTGCCGAACGCCTTGTGGAACCTGGCGAACTCCTCCGCTCCGACCGTGCCGTTGTCGTTCTTGTCGCAGAGGTTCCACAGGGCCTGCGCGGCCGGCCGGAACGCCGTCTCGAAGCCGTCGGGATCGTCGATCCAGGCCTGCCGCATGCCCTCC
This sequence comes from Streptosporangium sp. NPDC023825, assembly GCF_040639575.1. Classification (NCBI taxonomy): domain Bacteria; kingdom Bacillati; phylum Actinomycetota; class Actinomycetes; order Streptosporangiales; family Streptosporangiaceae; genus Streptosporangium; species Streptosporangium sp. NPDC023825. Next base: position 218,396 of record NZ_JBFAAE010000006.1, read on the forward strand.
CTGAACTCCTCCGGGGTGATCTTGCCGTCGTGGTCGGCGTCGAGCTTGCCGGTGAGATGCTGCCAGAACTGGCCGAAGCTGCGGAGCAGCTCAAGGGCCTTGGGCGAGTCGAAGGGCTCCTCGAGGTAGGCGATGACGCGCGCGCCGAGCGCGATGCAGTCGGCCATCTCCAGGATGCCGTCGTCGTTCTGGTCGCCGTGTCCGAAGCACACGTCGTACTTGCGCTCGATGAGGTCGCGTTGCAGGAGTTCCACCACCGTGACACCACTTTCTCGCCGATGGCCGTGAAGAATGACGGCCGACTTGAATTCGACGACGGCTTGTCGCCGCCGGTATTGCCAGCGATGAATAATGAGCGCAGGGGGCCGGCCACGGTTCATGCCATTTCCGTGAGCATGGAGTTTCCCCTGATCAGCGGCACCTACGGTTGATTATTATTGCGTCAAACGGGCTCCGTCAAGACGGCTGATGCATTTCTTTTGCGAGCCGTAAAGACCGCGTATCACCCGATATATCACTACAAAGAATAGGAAATTAAATGGACGTTCATCGCAGCCCGCGGGCGCGCCGACCGGCCCCGCCGCCCGTACTGCCCTCACCGCCCCCGGCGGGCGCGACAGGCGCGGCGATCTTAGGGTGGGAACGAACCGCGATCCGAGGAGCCCTCGTGAACGACCTGCCCATCTGCGTCACCTGCGGGGTCCAGTACGCCGCTCCCCGGGAGAACTGCCCGATCTGCGAGGACGAGCGGCAGTACGTCGGCTGGGAGGGGCAGCGCTGGACCTCCCTGAACGAGCTGCGCGCGACCGGGCACCGCTCACTGGTCGCCGAGGAGGGCGCAGGGGTGGTCGGGGTCGGCACCGACCCCGCCACGGCCATCGGGCAGCGGGCGCTGCTGGTCCGCACGCCCGGCGGCAACGTGCTGTGGGACATGGTCACCCACCTCGACGACGAGCTGGTCGGGCAGGTCACCGAGCTCGGCGGGGTCGACGCCATCGCGATCAGCCACCCGCACTTCTACGGCTCGATGGTGGAGTGGGCGCACGCCTTCGACGCGCCGATCCACATCCACGCGGCCGACCGCGACTGGGTGGGCCGCCCCGACGACTCCGTCGTGTTCTGGGAGGGCGACACCCACGAGATCGGCGAGGGGCTGACGCTGATCAACGCGGGCGTCCACTTCGACGGCGGCCAGGTCATGCACTGGCGCGACGGCGAGGAGGGCCGGGGAGCCCTGTTCTCCGGCGACATCCTCCAGGTGGTCCAGGACCGCCGCTGGGTGAGCTTCATGTACAGCTACCCCAACCTCATCCCCGAGCGCCCCGGCACGGTCCGCCGCGCCCTGTCGCTGCTGGAGCCGTACTCCTTCGAACGCGTCTACGGCGGCTGGTGGAAGCGGATCGTGCGCACCGACGGCGCCGAGGCCGTCCGCCGCTCCGCCGGCCGCTACCTCTCCCATGTCCTGGACGACCGATCGGGATGAGACGGGCTTCTCACCGACGAGACACCGGAACGCGACCCCGGGCGAGGCGCCGGAGCAGAGCCCGCGGGGTGAGGGACCGGAAAAGGGATTCCGCTCCCTCACCACGGGGAGCTCCGGGAGAACCTCGAAGCCCGGGCTCAGAAGTACTTCGAGGTGAGGTCGGCCGTCGGCCAGGAGGTCACCGCGCGCGCCGTCTGGCTGAGGAGCGGGTCGATCACGTCGAAGTCGGGCGTTCCCTCTTCCTCGCGGCGGTTGAACGTGGCGCAGTAGGAGATCCCGCCGCTCAGCCGGGCCAGGTAGGTGAACGTGCCGGGCATCGAGCCCGAGTGCCAGGTGTTGATGCCGCTGCCCGAGGTCCGGACCCACCAGCCGCCGCCGTACCAGGACCCGCCGGAGTTGACGCCGGTCTCCGGCTTCGCGAACAGCTTCGCGATCGAGGTGGCGTTCAGGACCGGACCGGCGGCGTCGAAGATCATCGCGAACTTCACCATGTCGACCGCCGAGGCGGTCCAGCCGCCGTTGGCGTCCTGGTTGGGCATGTTGAAACCGCCGTAGGGGTACGGCACCACGGTGCCGGAGTCGTCCACGACGGATTTGTTGGTGTACTTCGAGACGTAGTTCACCTCGCCCGTGGGCGACTCCGCCCGCAGGCTGCTGCCGAGCCGCATCCTGGTGACCCCGGCGGGCGCGAGGAGTTTCTGCTTGACGTACGACTCGTAGCTCGTGCCGGAGATCTTCTCGATGATCCGCCCGAGCAGCGCGTAGCCGTAGTTGCAGTAGACCATCTTGGAACCGGGATCGAAGTCGAGGGGGCGGGCCGTGGAGTAGCGGATGATCTCGGCGTGGCCGATCGGCAGCGGCACGTCGAGCGCGGCGGAGATCGTGTGGTCCAGCCAGAGCCGGTCCTTGGAGACCGCGGTGTCCCAGCCGCCCAGGTGCTGCATGAGCCTCAGCACGGTCACCTCGGCCAGCCTGGGGTCGGCCGCCGCCGAGAGCCCGAGCAGCGTGGTGACCGGGGCCGAGAGGCTGAGCCTGCCGTCCTGGACCAGCCGCATGATCGCGGCGCAGGTGATGTGCTTGCTCAGGCTGGCCACGCGGAACAGCGAGGTCGGCTGCACGCGCGCGAGGAGCGGCACGTTCTGGGCGTTGCGCACCGAGTACGTCCCGTACCCGCGCGCCAGCAGGATCTTGCCCTTCCGCGCGACCGCGAGCTGCGCGCAGCCGATCTCGCGCTCGGTGATGTACTTCTTCATCACGTCGTCGAAGCTCTTCAGCGCCGCGGGGACGACCCCGCTGACGAGCGGCCCCCTCGCCGCCGCCCGCGCGGGCCCCGCGCCCAGGGCGAGCGCGGGAACGGCTCCGACGCCCGCCTGGAGAAGCCGCCGTCGCGTGACCCCGTTCTTACTTGCCGTCACTGGTGACCCCCACGTCACATAAGTGTCATGAAGGCCCATATATTACGGATCTTCCTCCCACCCCGTACGGGTGATCAGGACGATTCTCCGGACCGCGACCACCGCGTCCGCCCCGGGGGAGGCGTGATCAGCCGCGCGGACCCATCAGGCGTCCGTACCCGGCCGTGGCCGACGACCGGGGCCGGCGACCGGGGCCGGTTCCGCCGCGCGGACCGGCGAGACGGGCCGCCGGCCACGAACACACGCCTGCCCGCGCGGCCTCCCGCTCGAAAGCGGTCTCCTACTCGAAAAGGGTGTGCCGTTCACCGCGCCGGCGTCTGCGGGCGATCCGGATCCCGACCACCACGATGTCCACCACGGCGACGACCGCCAGCACGGCCAGGGCCACGGCGAGCGCGGTGATCCCGGCCCACGCCGACAGCAGGGCCAGAGCCGTGCACACCACCAGGCCGAAGACCGCCAGGAAGAGCCGCAGATTCAGCGCGCTCTTCGGGTGGTCGTGCGTTCCCGTCTTCTCGTCCATAAGGTCACCTCCGGGCAACCTCGCTCCCCTCGGCTCCCATGTTCGCGCGAGGGGTGTGACCCGTCTCGTACCCAGGACGTCCCGCGCCACCCGCGGCGCCGTCGTGGCGACCGCGCCGGTTCACAGCAGATCTTCCTCCGTCACGAAGAGTCATGAAGAGTCACAGCATGGCGGACCGCCGGAGCCGACCGCCGGATTCCATGTCCCGACGATGTCATTAGACAATCTTGTCCCATTTTGGGCTGTTTGGAGCTTATGTCGGGTATATCAGCATAAATTCGTTTTGGCGGGACATCGAAAACTACGGGAGACCGGCAAGGGGGAATGGGGCATGACGAGACCCACAAGTCTGGAACACCACCCCGATCTCATCGAGATGCGGGAAAGGTACGAACGAGCGGGCTCCAGTTCGATAGCCCAGGTCATCGAGGGCCTGAGCCTCCTGGCGGGCCTGTATCTGGCGATCTCACCCTGGGTGGTCGGCTTCAACGGCCTGTCCAGGCTCACCGTGAGCAACCTCGTCACCGGTATCGCGGTCGCCGCCCTGGCCCTCGCCTTCGCGTCCGCCTACGGCCGGACGTACGGGATCAGCTGGGTCGCGCCGGTCATCGGGATCTGGACCATCCTGGCTCCCTGGATCACCGGCTCGGCGACGAGAGGGAGCATCTGGAACAACGTCATCACCGGCATCGTCATCCTGCTGCTCGGCCTGGGGGCCGCGGCGATGGCCTCCAAGAAGATGACCAACATGTCACAGAGAAGAGGCATGTCTCACATGGGCGATACATCCAACAGGTCGGACATGCCACACAGGCCCGACATGCCCAACAGGCCCTAGTCAAGGCGCGGCGCGCGGCGGAGGCCGCCCCGGGAGCGCCCGGCCCCGCCCCTCGGGCTCCCGGCGAACCACGGCCACGGCACGCGAAAGACCCCCGTGAGGATCTCCCACGGGGGCCTTTCAGGCGTGCGTCTCGGTGCCGCCGGACCGTACGGGCGAGGACCCGGCTAGTAGATCGGGCGCGAGGAGGAGCGCAGCCGCTCCAGGGCCTCGGCCAGGATCTGCGCGCCGTCCTTGTCGCTGCGGCGTTCCTTCACGTACGCGAGGTGCGTCTTGTAAGGCTCGTTGCGCGGCGGCGCGGGAGGGTTGGCCTCGTCCTGACCGGCGGGGAGGCCACACCGGGGGCAGTCCCAGAACTCGGGAACGGCCGCGTCGCTGGCGAAACTGGGGCGCGTCTCATGCATGTTCGCGCACCAGAAAGGCACCCGAACACGGGGGGCCGCCTCGCCGCGCTCCGCCTCCCCCATCGGGCCGGCCCCGACGCGGCTGCCACGGATCGCGTTGCCACTACCCACGGATGAACTCCTTGCTCGATGGCCCCGACGCTTGGGGATGCGGGGACTGAACCACTGTCACGCCTGTCGAAACCGGGTCAGGGCCGCAGAAGCAGGCCCAGCGCGATGATGCAGACGAACCAGACGACACCGGTGATGACGGTGAGCCTGTCAAGGTTGCGCTCCACCACGGAGGAGCCTCCGAACGACGACGAGAAACCGCCACCGAACAGATCCGAGAGACCACCGCCCTTGCCCTTGTGGAGCAGGACGAGCAGCATCATCAGCAAGCTCGACAGGATGAGGGCGATGGAGATTCCGATTGTCACCGTTGACCTGTTCCCTATGTGCGCGTGACCCGCGTCCGGGCACGACCCGTGATGTACGCCGAAGGCGCGACGATTCAAACTTGCTCTAAGAGGGTATGACGTGCTGTCAAGTCGTACCCACCGAATGGCTCAGTCAGCTCGACAATTCGCCAAAACGGCAAATCTTGACGAACTCCCCGGGGTCGAGGCTCGCGCCACCGATCAGGGCACCGTCGACGTCAGGCTGGGCCATGATGCCGGCGATGTTGTCAGACTTGACCGACCCACCGTAAAGGATACGGACACCGGCGGCCACTTCGGCGTCGTACAGCTCGGCGAGTCGCGCCCGGAGTGCCCCGCAGACCTCCTGCGCGTCGTCCGGGGTGGCCACCTCGCCGGTGCCGATCGCCCACACCGGCTCGTAGGCGAGCACGACGGAGGCGGCCTGCTCGGCGCTGACCTTGCGGAGCCCGCCGTCGAGCTGGGCGACGCTGTGGGCCACCTGGCCACCGGCCCGGCGGACCTCCAGGCCCTCCCCCACGCACAGGATGGGGGTGAGCGAGTGCCGGTAGGCCGCCTGCACCTTGGCGTTGACGACGTCGTCGTCCTCGCCGTGGTACTGGCGGCGCTCGGAGTGCCCGGCGAGCACGAAGGTGCAGCCGATCTTGGCGAGCATGGTCCCGGAGATCTCGCCGGTGTAGGCGCCTCCGTCGTGCTCGGACAGGTCCTGCGCGCCGTAGACGATCCGCAGCTTGTCGCCGTCCACCAGGGTCTGCACGCTGCGCAGGTCGGTGAACGGCGGCAGCACGGCCACCTCGACCCGGTCGAAGTCCTTGTCGTTCAGCCCGAAGGCGAGCTTCTGGGTGTGCGCGATGGCCTCGAGGTGGTTGAGGTTCATCTTCCAGTTGCCTGCCATGAGCGGCTTGCGAGGTGTGCTCATCGTTCGCTCACCACTCCCTGTTGACTACGCGGACGGCGTCGGTCGTCGACCGGCCACTCCGCTCACCGCGTGGGTTCACTTCTGCCGCTCCAGCGCCACGAGTCCGGGGAGGGTCTTGCCCTCCAGGTATTCGAGGCTGGCCCCGCCACCGGTGGAGATGTGCGAGAACCCGTCCTCGGCCAGGCCGAGCCTGCGCACGGCGGCGGCCGAGTCCCCACCGCCGACGACGGTGAAGGCCTCAGAGGCGATCAACGCCTCGGCGACCGCGCGAGTTCCGCCGGAGAAGGCCTCGAACTCGAAGACGCCCATCGGGCCGTTCCAGAACACCGTCCTGGCGTCGGCCAGCTTGCCCGCGAACAGCTCGCGGGTGCGCGGGCCGATGTCGAGTCCCTCGCGGTCGGCCGGGATCGCGGTGGCGTCGACCACCTCGTACTCGGCGTCCTCGGCGAACTCGACGGCCGCCAGGATGTCGACCGGGAGGACGATCTCCACGTCGCGCTTGCCCGCCTCGTCGAGGAAGCCGCGCACCTTGTCGAGCTGGTCCTCCTGGAGCAGCGACCTGCCGACCTCGTAGCCCTGGGCCTTCAGGAAGGTGTAGGCCATGCCGCCGCCGATGAGGAGCCGGTCGACCTTGGTGAGCAGGTTGCCGATGACGCCGAGCTTGTCGGAGACCTTGGCACCGCCGAGCACCACGGCGTACGGCCGCTCGGTGTCGTCGGTCAGCTTCCTGAGCACCTCGACCTCGGCCAGGACCAGCCGGCCCGCGGCGTGCGGCAGCAGGCCGGGCACGTCGTAGACGCTGGCGTGCTTGCGGTGCACCGCGCCGAAGCCGTCGCCCACGTAGACGTCGGCGAAGGCGGCGAGCTTCGCGGCGAAGGCGGCCCGCTCCGCGTCGTCCTTGGACTCCTCGCCCGGCTCGAAGCGCAGGTTCTCCAGGAGGGCCACCTGGCCGTCCTGCAGGGCCTCCACGACCTCCTGGGCGGAGGTGCCGACCACATCGGTCGCGAAGGCGACGTCGGCGCCCAGGAGCTCGCCCAGCCGCTTGGCGACGGGGGCCAGGGAGTATTCCGGGTTCGGCTTGCCCTTGGGGCGTCCCAGGTGCGCGACGACGACCACGCGGGCACCCCGGCCCGCGAGCTCCTTGATCGTCGGCACCGAGGCGCGGATGCGGCCGTCGTCGGTGATGACGTCCCCCTCCAGGGGGACGTTGAGGTCGGCGCGCACCAGGACGCGCCGACCGTCCACGTCGAACTCGGAGATGTCCTTCATCAGAGGTCGGCGCCGACCAGCTCGATGAGGTCGACGAGACGGTTGGAGTAACCCCACTCGTTGTCGTACCAGCCGACGACCTTGACCTGGTTGCCGATCACCTTGGTGAGGGGCGCGTCGAAGATGCAGGACGACGGGTCGGTGACGATGTCGGAGGAGACGATCGGGTCCTCGCTGTAGGTGAGGTAGCCCTTGAGCTCGCCCTCGGCCGCGGCCTTGAGCGCGGCGTTGACCTCCTCGACGGTGGTCTCGCGGCCGACCTCGACGGTGAGGTCGGTGGCCGAGCCCGTGGGGATCGGCACGCGCAGCGCGAAGCCGTCGAGCTTGCCCTTGAGCTCGGGCAGCACCAGGCCGATGGCCTTGGCGGCGCCGGTCGAGGTCGGCACGATGTTGATCGCGGCGGCGCGGGCACGGCGCAGGTCGCTGTGCGGGGCGTCCTGCAGGTTCTGGTCCTGCGTGTAGGCGTGGATCGTGGTCATCAGACCCTTCTCGATACCGAAGGTGTCGTTGAGGACCTTGGCCATCGGCGCCAGGCAGTTGGTGGTGCAGGAGGCGTTGGAGATGACCGTGTGGCTGGCCGGGTCGTACTTGTCGTGGTTGACGCCCATCACCACGGTGACGTCCTCGTTCTTGGCCGGAGCCGAGATGATGACCTTCTTGGCGCCGTTCTCGGCGTGCACGCGGGCCTTGTTGGCGTCGGTGAAGAAGCCGGTCGACTCGACGACGACGTCCACGCCCAGGTCGCCCCAGGGCAGCTTGGCGGGGTCGCGCTCGGCGAACGCCTTGATCGTCTTGCCGTCCACGATGATCTCGTCGGCGGTGCTCTTCACCTCGTACGGCAGGCGGCCGAGGATGCTGTCGTACTTCAGCAGGTGGGCGAGCGTGGCATTGTCGGTCAGGTCGTTGACCGCGACGATCTCGATGTCCTTGCCGCTGGCAGCGACCGCGCGCCAGAAGTTGCGGCCGATGCGGCCAAATCCGTTGACGCCTACGCGGATGGTCACGGTGCCGATCTCCTCGTACGTCGGTGCGCCGGTCTCTCGGACCGGCGACTTGGGGCGGGCTGAAACCTCAACCACGAACCTTATCGGACCCAAATTGGCCTAGACCACTTGAGGGGGTGCTCCGTTATTCGTTAACCCACGAACAGGTATCGCACCATTCAAGTAAAGTGCCCGACTCGTCACCGTAAATACCTCCAACCCCAAGAGGAACTGCCATGACAGACAACGATCCGCACCTGGCGAATGGGCTCCTACCAGGCATTATCGCCGGTCTCCTGGCCACCGTCGCCGGTGCCGCGGCCTACGGCGCGCTCATCGCCTTCAGCGGGTACGAGATCGGATTCGCCGCGATCGGCGTCGGTCTCCTCGTCGGTCTCGCCATGATCGCGGTCAGGCCGACCAGCCCGGTACTGCCGCCGCTGGCCGCCTTCCTCTCCCTCGCCGGCGCCGCGCTCGGCCAGATCGCCGGGGCCGTCATCGTCTGGGTGCGGCTGTCCGGCGAGGACTACGGCCCCGCTGTCGTCCGGGTCCTCGACGCCTTCCCCGAGGCGCTCGGGAGCGACCCCGTGGCGCTGCTGTTCTGGGTGGTCGCCGCCTACGCGGGCTTCAGCTTCGTGAACAGGCGCGTCAAGGCCGCCCGCGAGGCCCACGACGCCCGCGCCTCGTCCGTCCCGCAGCCGGACGAGGCCGACCGGGTGAACTACTTCGAGCCCAAGAAGCAGCCCTGAGCGGCGGGCCTTTCCTCGGCCCGATCCGGAAGGGGACTACGGGGCCAGCATGTCGACGGTGAGATTGGCCTCGGTGTTGGGGATGCCGATGTCCTGGGCGCGCTTGTCGGCCATGGCCAGCAGGCGGCGGATCCGGCCGGCGATGGCGTCCTTGGTCAGGGGCGGGTCCGCGAGCTGACCGAGCTCCTCCAGGGAGGCCTGCTTGTGCTCCACCCGCAGGCGGCCGGCGATCACCAGGTGCTCGGGGGCCTCCTCCCCGAGGATCTCCAGGGCCCGCTGCACTCTGGCCCCCGCGGCGACCGCGGCGCGGGCCGAACGGCGCAGGTTGGCGTCGTCGAAGTTGGCCAGCCGGTTGGCCGTCGCACGGACCTCGCGGCGCATCCGCCGCTCCTCCCAGGCCAGCACGCTGTCGTGGGCGCCCAGCCTGGTCAGCAGCGCGCCGATGGCGTCGCCGTCACGGACCACCACCCGGTCGACGCCGCGCACCTCGCGGGCCTTGGCGTGGATCTTCAACCGCCGCGCGGACCCGACCAGCGCGAGCGCCGCCTCCGGCCCGGGACAGGTGACCTCCAGCGACATCGAGCGTCCCGGCTCGGTGAGCGAGCCGTGCGCCAGGAACGCCCCCCGCCAGGCCGCCTCGGCGTCGCAGGTCGCCCCTGCGACGACCTGGCGGGGCAGGCCGCGGACCGGGCGCCCGTGGTTGTCGATCAGACCGGTCTGGCGGGCGAGCGCCTCCCCGTCGCGGTAGACCCGCACGAGGTAACGCGAGCCCTTGCGCAGTCCGGCGGGGGCCAGGACGAGCACCTCCGCCTTGTGCCCGAAAACCTCACCGATGTCCTTGATCAGCCGCCGGGCGGTGACGTTGGTGTCAAGCTCGGCCTCGATCACGATCCGGCCGCTCACCAGATGCAACCCGCTCGCGAACCGCAGCAGCGTCGACACCTCGGCCTTACGGCAGCAAGGCTTCAGGACCGGCAGCCTGCTCAGCTCGTCCTTGACCACACCTGTCATCGCCATGCGCGTTCGTCCTCCCCCATACAGACCCCATGCGGCCCGAGATAAATCAGGCTCACAGAAGTTTCTCGCACTCCTGAGCACCGCTGACCAGGATCAACGCTTCTCACGGAAAATCTCGTCCAGGACGGAGGCAAGACGTTGTGCATCGTGTCGCGGGGAGCCGTCCTCGTCCGCCACGGAGGCGAGGACCAGCCTGCCGCCGAGGTCGGCCGCGGCCTTCTCCAGCTCGTCGCGGTCCTCGATCACCCCGGTGTCGGCGACGACGACGTCGATCTCCAGGGAGGGCGCGTGCTGGCGCAGCACCTCCAGGTGCTTCTGGGGGGAGAAGCCGTCGGTCTCCCCCGGCTGCGGGGCGAGGTTCAGCGCGACCAGGCGGCGCGCGCGGGTGGTGTGCAGCGCCTCGGCCAGCTCGGGCACCTTCAGGTGGGGCAGCACGCTGGTGAACCAGGATCCGGGGCCGAACACCACCCAGTCGGCGTCGAGGACCGCCTGGACGGCCTCGGGGCACGCCGGCGGATCCTCGGGAAGCAGCGAGATGGCCCGGACCCTGCCGGGGGTGAGGGCACAGGCCACCTGGCCGCGTACCGTGCTCACCTCGCCGTCCAGCTCGACCTCGGCGGCGATGTCGAGCGGCACCGAGGACATCGGCAGCACCCGCCCGTGCGCGCCGAGCAGCCGCCCGAGCCAGTCGAGCCCGGAGACCGTGTCGCCGAGCCGCTCCCACAGCGCCACGATCAGCAGGTTGCCGATCGCGTGGCCGTGCAGGTCGCCCTCGCTGCGGAAGCGGTGCTGAACGACCTCGCTCCAGGTGCGCCCCCACTCGTCGTCACCGCACAGGGCCGCCAGGGCCATCCTCAGGTCTCCCGGGGGGAGCACGCCGAGCTCACGGCGAAGACGGCCGCTCGACCCCCCGTCGTCGGCGACGGTGACCACCGCCGTCAGCCGGGAGGTGACCCTCCGCAACGCCGACAGCGAGGCGTACAGCCCGTGTCCCCCACCCAGTGCGACGATCTTGAGACCTTCGTTCACTCCCGGCCCACATCCCGATGGCTCACCTGCACCTCCATGCCACCCCTATCGCGCAGCCGGCCGCCGATCTGCTCGGCCATGGCGACACTGCGATGCTTGCCGCCGGTGCAGCCGACGGCGAGCGTGGCGTAGCTCTTGCCCTCGCGGGTGTAGCCGGAGGCGATGATGGCGAACACCTCCTCGTAGGCGTCGAGGAGTTCCTTCGCACCCGCTTGGTTGAGAACGTACTCCCGTACGGGAGCGTCCAGTCCGTTCATGGGGCGAAGTTCGGGAACCCAGTGGGGATTGGGCAGGAACCGGCAGTCGACGACCAGGTCCGCGTCGACGGGCAGGCCGTACTTGTAGCCGAAGGAGACGACGTTGACCCGCAGGCCGGGGCGGTCCTCGCCGCCGAAGAAGGCGACGATCTTCCCGCGGAGCTCGTGGACGTTGAGGTTGGAGGTGTCGATCACCAGATCGGCGTTGGCCCGGACCTCGCGCAGGATGCCGCGCTCGCGGGCGATCCCGTCGACCAGGCGGCCGTCGCCCTGCAGCGGGTGCGGGCGGCGGACGTTCTCGAACCTGCGGACCAGTTCCTCGTCGCTGGCCTCCAGGAACACCACGCGTACGGCGACGCCGCGCCCCTCCAGCTCCTCGATCGCGCTGTTGAGGTCACTGGTGAAGGCCAGGCTGCGCACGTCGACCACCGCGGCCACCTTGTCGGCGGCCAGCTTGACCCGCCCCGCCTCCTCGGCCATGGCGAACAGCAGTCCGGGCGGCAGGTTGTCGATGACGAACCACCCCAGGTCCTCCAGGGCCTTGGCGGCGGTGCTCCGCCCCGCCCCCGACATTCCGGTGACGAGGACGAACGCGGGCTCTCTTTCGCTCATGGGTTCTGCCCCTTCAAGACCGACACGATCGTCTCGGCCGTTGAGGGGCCGATCCCGGGAACCTCGCAGATCTGCGCCGCGGTCGCCTCCCGCAGCCGCTTCACCGATCCGAAATGCTTGATCAACGCCTGCCTGCGGGCCGGCCCGAGACCGGGGACCTCGTCCAGAGCGCTTTCCTTGACGCTCTTCGACCGTTTGGATCGATGGTAGGCGATGGCGAAGCGATGGGCCTCGTCGCGTACCCGCTGGAGAAGGTAAAGGGCCTCGCTGGAGCGGGCGAGGATCACCGGCAGGTCCTCGCCGGGCAGCCAGACCTCCTCCAGCCGCTTGGCCAGGCCGCACACCGCCACGTCGTCCACGCCCAGCTCGTCGAGCGCCCTGCGGGCCGCCGCGGCCTGCGCGGGACCGCCGTCGACGACGACCAGGTTGGGCGGGTAGGCGAACTTGCGCGGCTTGCCGGTCTCCGGGTCGATGCCCGGTGTCCGCAACCCCTCCCCCGGCTCTTCGGCGGCCTCCTCCGCGGGATCGGCCCCGGCCGCCGCGTCGAGCTCCCCGGTGGCGGAGCGCTCCTCCAGATAGCGCTTGAACCGGCGGGAGATCACCTCGTGGATGGAGGCGACGTCACCCTCGGTGGAACGCACGGAGAACCTGCGGTACTCGCTCTTGCGGGCCAGGCCGTCCTCGAATACCACCATGGAGGCCACCACGTTGGTGCCCTGGATGTGGGAGACGTCGTAGCACTCGATGCGCAGCGGCACCTGGTCGAGGTCGAGTGCGTCGGCGACCTCCTGCAGCGCCCTGCTGCGCGCGGTCAGGTCGCTGGCCCGCTTCAGCTTGTGCTGCTTCAGGGACTCGACGGCGTTGCGCTCGACGGTCTCCATCAGCGACCTCTTGTCGCCGCGCTGGGGGACCCTGATCTCCACCCGTGCCCCGCGGTGCTCGCCGAGCAGCTCGGTGACCGCCTCGGCGTCGGGGGGCAGGACGGGCACCAGCACCTCCCTGGGCAGCGCCTCGGCGGCCGCGTCGCCGTACATCTGCAGCAGGAACTGCTCGACCAGCTCGCCCGGCGCGACCTCCTCGACCTTGTCGACCACCCAGCCGCGCTGTCCCCTGATCCGCCCGCTGCGAACGTAGAACACCTGGACGGCGGCCTCCAGCGGATCCTCCGCCAGGGCGACCACGTCGCAGTCGGTGTTGTCGCCGAGGACCACGGCCTGCTTCTCCATCGCCCGCTGCAGCGCCTGGACGTCGTCACGCAGCCTGGCGGCCCGCTCGTACTCCTGCGCGACGGCGGCCTCGCGCATCTCGCGCTCCAGCCGCTTGATGAACCGGCCGGTGTTGCCGGCCATGAACTCGCAGAAGTCGTCGGCCAGGTCCCGGTGCTCCTCGGCGGTGACCCTGCCGACGCAGGGGGCCGAGCACTTGTCGATGTAGCCCAGCAGGCAGGGGCGGCCGATCTGCGCGGCCCGCTTGAACACCCCGCCCGAGCAGCTCCTGATCGGGAAGACCCGCAGCAGCAGGTCGACGGTCTCCCTGATCGCCCAGGCGTGGGAGTAGGGGCCGAAGTAGCGGGTGCCCCTGCGCTTGGCGCCGCGCAGCACCTGGACCCGGGGGAACTCCTCCCCCATGGTGACCGCGAGGTAGGGGTAGGACTTGTCGTCGCGGTACTTGACGTTGAACCGGGGGTCGTACTCCTTGATCCAGGAGTATTCGAGCTGGAGCGCCTCGACCTCGGTGCCGACGACCGTCCAGTCGACGTCCACGGCCGTCGTGAGCATGGTCTGGGTGCGCGGGTGCAGGCCCGCGAAGTCGGCGAAGTAGGAGTTGAGCCGCTGGCGCAGGCTCTTGGCCTTGCCGACGTAGATGACCCGGCCCTCGGCGTCCTTGAACCGGTAGACGCCCGGGGACTCGGGGATGGACCCCGGCTTCGGCCGGAAACTCACCGGACCACCCACAGATCTCGCCACACGGAAAGACTATCGGCCCGGACCGACAGGTTTCCTTACAGCTTTCCTCGCCGGTCCTCCCGCCCGGGCCCTCGTCGCGGTTTCTCCCGCCCGGCCGGCCGGACGGGCCACACCCTCATGCGGCGCCCGTCGCCGCGCGAGGTGACCCGGGCCGGGCCGTACGGGGGCCGCCGCGTGGCACCCGGCCCCCCGCCGGAACGTTCCTCCCGGCGGCGGGCCCGCGGCCGGATTCAGGCGAGGACGATGGAGTCGCCGTCCACCTTGATCGCCTTCTCCTCCAGAGGCTTGTCGGCCGGGCCGTTCGCCACGGAACCGTCAGTGATCTTGAACTTGCTGCCGTGGCACGGGCAGTCGATGGTGCCGTCCGCGATCTTGTCGACGTCACACCCCTGGTGGGTGCAGACGGAGCTGAACGCCTTGAACTCCCCCGCGGTCGGCTGGGTGATCACGATCTTCTCGTCCTTGAAGACCTTGCCGCCCCCCTCGGGGATGTCCGCGGTCTTGGCCAAAGCGTTCGCCCCGGAGCTCCCCTCGGCACCCGCGCCCGTCTCGGCCGCCTCGGGCGCCTGCGAGGCGGCGGTCGCGGACGTGTCCGCGCCGTCCGCCGCGGGCTCTCCGTATCCCGCGCACGCGGTCAGCACCGCGGCCATCCCGGCCCCTCCGGCGCTCAATATCACGGTACGACGTGTCGTCTCAGTCATGAATATCCTCCAGAATCATCATCTTCAGGTACGGCTGGAACCCCGATGACGGTTCAGCATGCCGTACGTCATGTCAGAAGACTGTGAAGAATTACCGCCTCGGCCATCTTTCCGGGCCATCCGGAGGATCGCCTGGAAACCGTCGGGGCGGGCTTCGCCCCCGGCGAACCGGCTCCGGCGCTCCCGAGCCCGCGCCTCCCCTGAGAGGCGCCCGCGCCTCCCCGGAAAGGAGGACGGCGCGAACCGTCAGACCATGACGATCCCGTCGCCCTCGACCCTCAGCGCGTACTGGACCAGCGGCGCCTCCGCCGGGCCCTTGAGACACTTGCCGGAGTCGGCGGCGAACTCGCTGCCGTGGCAGGGGCAGCGGATCACGCCGTCCCCGACCCTGCCGACCGCGCACCCCCGGTGCGGGCAGCTCGCCGTGAACGCCCTGAACACCCCCGAGGACGGCTGGGTGATCACGATTTTCCACTTGGTGATCACCTTGCCACCGCCCACCGGGATGTCGGCGGTCCGCGCGATGACCTTCCCCTTGATCCCCGGCGGCACGATGGCGGCGGCGGACTCCCCGCCGCCGCACCCGGCCAGCGCCGCCCCGCACGCCACGGCTCCCGCGGCGGCGATCACCTGCCTGCGCGCGGGCATGGCGGAGGCCTCCTGCGTGCTCATCTCGGCCCTTCTCGCAACGTCGTCCCCGGATCGGAACCGGGCTCCGCGTCAAGGGTATTGACGGGGCGGCCCGGTCCGGAATCCGGCCTTCAGCTGCCGAGGATCTTGCGCAGGAAGCGGCCGGTGTGGCTCTCGTCGACCAGCGCGACCTCCTCGGGCGTGCCGACGGCGAGCACGCTGCCGCCCCGGGAACCACCCTCGGGGCCCATGTCGATCAGCCAGTCGGCGGTCTTGATCACGTCGAGGTTGTGCTCGATGACGATGACCGTGTTGCCCCCGTCGACGAGTTTGCCCAGGACGCCCAGCAGCCTGCGGATGTCCTCGAAGTGCAGGCCGGTGGTGGGCTCGTCGAGCACGTAGATCGTCCGCCCGGTGGAGCGGCGCTGCAGCTCGGAGGCGAGCTTGACGCGCTGGGCCTCGCCGCCGGACAGGGTCGTGGCGGGCTGGCCGAGCCTGACGTAGCCCAGGCCGACGTCGTTGAGCGTCTTCAGGTAGCGCTTGATGGCCGGGATGGAGTCGAAGAAGTCCAGGGCCTCCTCGATCGGCATGTCGAGCACCTCGGAGATCGTCTTGCCCTTGTAGTGGACCTCCAGGGTCTCCCGGTTGTAGCGCGCCCCGTGGCAGACCTCGCAGGGCACGTAGACGTCCGGCAGGAAGTTCATCTCGATCTTGAGGGTGCCGTCTCCCGAGCAGGCCTCGCACCGGCCGCCCTTGACGTTGAAGCTGAACCGGCCCTTCTGGTAACCGCGGACCTTGGCCTCGGTGGTCTGCGCGAACAGGTCGCGGACCTTGTCGAAGACACCGGTGTAGGTCGCCGGGTTGGACCGGGGCGTGCGGCCGATCGCCGACTGGTCGACGTGCACGACCTTGTCGACCAGGTCCATCCCGTTGACCCGCGCGTGGCGGCCGGGGACGGTGCGCGCGCCGTTCAGCTCCTTGGCCAGCGCGTTGTAGAGGATGTCGTTGACCAGGGTGGACTTACCCGACCCCGAGACCCCGGTGACCGCGGTCAGCAGCCCCAGCGGGAACTCCACGTCGACGCCCTTGAGGTTGTGCTCGCGGGCGCCCTTCACGGTGATCTGCCGCTTCTTGTCACGCTTGCGGCGGGTGGCCGGGATCGCGATCGTCTTGCGGCCGGACAGGTAGGCGCCGGTCATCGAGTTCTCCGAGGCCAGCAGGTCGGCCACGGTGCCCGAGACGACGACCTGGCCGCCGTGCTCACCCGCTCCGGGGCCGATGTCGACCACCCAGTCGGCGGCGGCGATGGTGTCCTCGTCGTGCTCGACCACGATGAGCGTGTTGCCCATGTCGCGCAGCCTGATCAGGGTCTCCAGCAGCCGCTGGTTGTCCCGCTGGTGCAGGCCGATGGAGGGCTCGTCCAGCACGTACAGCACTCCGACCAGGCCCGAGCCGATCTGGGTGGCGAGCCGGATGCGCTGCGCCTCGCCACCGGCGAGGGTGCCGGAGGCCCGGTCCATGGTCAGGTAGTCGAGACCCACGTCGAGCAGGAAGCCCATCCGGGCGTTGATCTCCTTGACCACCCGCTCGGCGATGTGCATGTCGCGGTCGGACAGCTTCAGCCCCGCCAGGAACTTCGCGCAGTCGCCGATCGACATCGACGAGACGTCGGCGATCGAGCGGCCGTCGACCGTGACGGCGAGCGAGACCGGCTTGAGCCTGGCCCCCTCGCAGGCCGGGCACGGGATCTCCCGCATGTAGCCTTCGTACTTCTCGCGCATGCCGTCGCTGTCGGACTCGCCGTGGCGGCGCTGCACCCAGGGGATGACCCCCTCGAAGGTGGTGTAGTAGGAGCGCTGGCGGCCGTAGCGGTTGCTGTAGCGGACGTGGACCTGCTCGTCGTGGCCGTACAGCAGGGCCTTCTGCGCCTTCTTGGGCAGCCGCTCCCACGGGGTGTCGAGACCGAAGCCCATGGTCAGGCCGAGCGCCTCGACCAGGCGTACGAAGTAGTCGCTGGTGTGGCCGCCGGCCCACGGGGAGAGCGCGCCCTCGCCCAGCGGCCTCTCCGGGTCGGGTACGACCAGGTCGGGGTCGACCTCCATCCGGACGCCAAGGCCCGTGCACTCCGGGCAGGCGCCGAAGGGCGAGTTGAACGAGAACGAGCGAGGCTCCAGCTCCTCGAACGACAGGTCGTCGTAGGGGCAGTAGAGGTGCTCTGAGTAGAAGCGCTCGCGGTTGGGGTCGTCCTCGGGCAGGTCGACGAACTCCAGGGTGATCGTCCCGCCCGACAGGCTCAGGGCGGTCTCCACCGAGCCGGTCAGGCGGCTGCTCGCGCCCTCCTTCACGGCCAGCCGGTCGACGATCACCTCGATGTCGTGCTTCTCCTGCTTCTTCAGCGTCGGCGGCTCGTCCAGCCGGACCACCGTGCCGTCGACGCGGGCGCGGGCGAAGCCCTTCGCCTGGAGCTGGGTGAACAGCTCGGCGTACTCGCCCTTGCGGCCGCGGACCACCGGGGCGAGCACCTGGAAGCGGGTGCCCTCCTCCAGCTCCATGACCCGGTCGACGATCTGCTCGGGGCTCTGCCTGGCGATCGCCCGCCCGCACTGCGGGCAGTGCGGCTTGCCGATCCGCGCCCAGAGCAGGCGCAGGTAGTCGTACACCTCGGTGATCGTGCCGACGGTGGAACGAGGGTTGCGGCTCGTCGACTTCTGGTCGATCGACACCGCGGGCGAGAGCCCCTCGATGAAGTCGACGTCGGGCTTGTCCATCTGCCCGAGGAACTGCCGCGCGTACGCCGACAGCGATTCGACATAGCGGCGCTGGCCTTCGGCGAAGATCGTGTCGAAGGCCAGGCTGGACTTGCCCGAGCCGGACAGTCCGGTGAAGACGATCAGAGAGTCTCGCGGCAGGTCCAGCGAGACGTCCTTGAGGTTGTGTTCACGTGCACCACGCACGATGAGGCGGTCAGCCACAGCAGTCCCGACGTCGTTGATAGAGGGTTGGAAGCGGTCGCGGGAAGACTAGCGAGAGGGGCCGACAATTTTCCGGACCGGCGTCCGGAGTCGTTTTCCCGCCCTCTCCAGCCTACGGCCTTCGCCCGGACATGGCAGGTGGCCCACGGTTTCAACGATGTGAACACCCCTGCTTATGCCCCAACCGGCCCGCCGGGCGGAATGATGAGGGTGACGAGGGCAGGGCGCGCGCCGCCCGGCCCTCCCGCGACCCCGTCCGAGGAGAATCCGTGACGTACACCGGTGATGTTCAGGTCGGCGGCCCCGCCGACCTGCGCGAGCTGCCCGCCCTGACGATCGCCAAGCTGGCCGTCGGCCCGTTCGACAACAACGCCTACCTGGTCCGGTGCACCCAGACCGGCGACGGCGCGCTCATCGACGCGGCCGCCGAGCCCGACCGGCTGCTCGAACTCATCGGCGACCGGCCGATCAGCAAGATCGTCACCACCCACCAGCACGGCGACCACTGGCAGGCCCTGGAGGAGGTCGCCAGGGCGACCGGCGCCTCGGTGATCGCCCACCCGCTCGACGCGGGGGCACTGCCGGTACCGGTGGACCTGGAGGTGGAGGACGGCGACGGGATCACCGTCGGCGTGGTCAGCCTGGAGGTGATCCACCTGCGCGGGCACACCCCCGGCTCGATCGCCCTGCACTATCCGGGCCACCTGTTCACCGGCGACTCGCTCTTCCCCGGCGGCGTCGGCAACACCAACAAGGATCCCGAACGGTTCGCCCAGCTCTTCGCCGACGTGTCGGAGCGGATCTTCGACCGGTTGCCGGACGACACCTGGGTCTACCCGGGCCACGGCAAGGACACCACGCTCGGCGCCGAGCGCCCCTCGCTGCCCGAGTGGCGCGAGCGCGGCTGGTGACACACCCCCGGGGGCGGGGAGGCCGGGCCCGTACGGCCGGGCTCCCCGCCGCCCGGGCGCGGCACGAAGGCGGCCCTCAGCCGCCGAAGACCCGGAGGATCCGATCCGCCGCCTTGGCCGGATCCTCCACCCGCTCCACCAGGTCGCCCCAGGACCAGCGGTAGAACCAGCCCTCGGCCAGCGGGACGCAGTCGAGGGTCTCGTTGAACATCGCCGCCTCGGGATCGCTGACCCGCAGCGACGGCGGGCTCCGCCTGAGCGTCACGCTCATGCCCCTCAGCTCCAGCTCACGGGCGAGCATGCCGAGGAAGTAGGTACGGGTGTGCTCATGCGGCTCAGCTCCCATGAGGCAATTGAACGCAGCCACGCCGGACATGGGAAGCGTGCCGGGGCATTCCGGGACGAGAACGGGTCCGGGCATGGCGTACCGGCGACCATTCGCCATGCCCGCGGGGAGACGGCGTGAGCGCGCCGCGGGCGGTCAGCCGACCCCGGCGGACGCCTTGCGCTGCTCCTTGCGCTTCTCCCGCTTGAACATCAGGACCCGCAGCGGGATGGCCGCCACGATCGTCATCTGCATGACCGCCCCGACCTTGATCAGCGTGTCGCCACCGGCCAGGCCCGCGACCCAGATGGTGAGGCAGGCGACGTTGATCATCATCCAGGCGAGCACCGCGGCGGCCAGGTTGCCCTTGGGCTTGGGATACTCGATGCGGCTCACCATGAGGTACGCCACCCCGAAGACGGGCAGGATCGTCCAGATCGACGGGGGGAACAGCAGCACGATCGAGACCACGGTCATCGCGCCCATCGGGATGGGCAGCCCCATGAAGTCGCCGCTCTTGGTCTTCACACAGGCGAAGCGCGCGAGCCGGACGACCCCGGCCAGCAACACCGAAGACGCCGCGGCCATCACCAGCAGAAAGGGAATCTGCTGGTTGAAACCCGCCCAGATGACCACCATGAAGGCGGGCGCGAAGCCAAAGCTGATCACATCGGCGAGGTTGTCCAGCTCGGCGCCCATGGCCGAGGCGCGGAACTTGCGGGCCACCAGGCCGTCGAACAGGTCGCAGGTGGCGCCGATCAGCAGGAGCACCACCGCGGTGCCGAAGAAGCGAGGATCGGCCGCGAAGGGCTTGTCCTGCTGCAGCGCGCTGATGGCCGACCAGGCGAGCACGCAGACCGCGAGGAAGCCGCAGAGGGCGTTGCCGAGAGACAGGGAGTCCGCGGCCGACAGCCGGAACGCCTTGCCCACGGGTCCTCGTGGCTCGTCGTCCGTCTCGTCCATCGGCCAGCTCGCGTCAGCCGTGGTCAAGACCCGTCACCCCCGCGACCGTCTTCTGGCCCACGGAGACGGCCGGGGCGATCCCCTCGGGAAGGTAGACGTCGACCCGCGAGCCGAGCCTGATCAGGCCGATCCGCTGGCCCTTGGCGACCTTCGCCCCCTCGGCCACGTAGGGCACGATGCGGCGCGCGACCGCGCCGGCGATCTGGACCAGCTCGATGTCGCCGAGCGCGGTGTCCAGGTGCCAGACGACCCGCTCGTTGGTGTCGCTGTCCTTGTTGAACGCGGGCAGGTACCCCCCGGACACGTGTTCCATCGAGGTGACCGTGCAGGCCAGCGGCGCCCGGTTGACGTGTACGTCGAGCGGGCTCATGAAGATCGCGACCCGGGTGCGGCCGTCCGGCCACGGGTCGATGCTCTGCACCACGCCGTCCGCGGGCGACAGGATCCGCCCGGTGCCCGGAGTGCGATCCGGATCGCGGAAGAACCAGAGCATCCCGCCGGTGAGCGCGGTCAGCGGGACCGCCGCCAGCGCCCAGCGCCGGTCACGACGGCTGAGCAGGGAGGTCACGGCGGCGGCGGCCACGGTCGGGAGCAACCACGGGGAGACGCCACGTGCCAGGCCCAGCGGGCCTGGCATGTGGCTTGCTGAATCGTGGGACACAGGGAACCTTTGTGATGTCTTGCGGCATTAGACCGGTATGTCTACCCGCTCTGGGGCAGGATGTTACCCATCTCTCAGCCCTTATAAGGCGCAATGAGACAAGCAAAGCGCCTCACACGCCGATTCGCTAGCCCTGCTCGACACTCGCCGGGGTGGTGTTTTCCTTGCCCGCGCGGATGTCACGCCGGGCCTTGATCAAGCTGACCACGGTGGTGACGATCATCGTGACGACGATGACCGACAGCGACAACCAGATCGGCACCGCGGGGGCCCAGGAGACACCGCTGGAGTGCAGGGCCTCGAGGATCAGCTTAACCCCGATGAAACCGAGGATGAACGCAAGACCGAAGCTGAGGTAGACCAGCTTCTGGAGCAGGCCGCCCAGCAGGAAGTACAGCTGGCGCAGGCCCATCAGGGCGAACGCGTTCGCGGTGAAGACGATGAATGCGTCGGTGGTCAGGCCGAAGATCGCCGGAATCGAGTCGAGCGCGAACAGCAGGTCGGTGGTGCCGATGGCGATCATGACGATCAGCAGCGGGGTGACCAGGCGCCTGCCGTCGACCTTTACGATGATCTTGGAGCCCACGTAGTCGTCGGTGTGCGGCAGCACCCGCCGCGCCCAGCGCAGCACCGCGTTCTCCTCGAGGTGCTCCTCCTGGCCGAACTGGCGGACGAGCTGGACCGCCGTGTAGATCAGGAACAGGCCGAAGACGTAGAACAGCCAGCCGAAGTTGGCCAGGGCCGCGGCGCCGATCGCGATGAAGATGCCGCGCATGACCAGCGCCATCAGGATGCCGATCAGCAGCACCTTGTGCTGGTACACCTTCGGCACCGCGAAGCGGGTCATGATGATGTAGAAAACGAAGAGGTTGTCGATGCTCAGGCTGTACTCGGTGAGATACCCGGCGATGAACTGGCCCGCGGGGGTGGGGCCCGCGAAGACCCACAGCCCGATGCCGAAGAGCACGGCGAGGGTGACGTAGAAGCCGACCCAGAACCCGGCCTGCTTGAGGGAGAACTCTCGGGCCTCGCCTCGATCGACGATCCAAAGGTCGAAGGCGAGGACGACCAGGAGCCCGCCGATGACGGCGAACCATGCCCAGACAGGAACATTCACAACTGATAAACCTCCGGCGGCGCGCGCGACAGACTGCCGGAGGTCTCTCCCGCCCGCGTGAGGACAGGTCGACGTGAAGCGGGTCGACAACGCGGACCGACAGCCCCGGGGGCCTCGTGGAGCGAGGCAACACCGTGATGACGAGACTGTCGCGAAGGGATACTCCCCCCCTAACCACGCCAGTATAGGTGTCCGGCATGGCGGCGCCTAATCCAACATCGCGACGCCCCCGCTTGTTCCCCCCGGCCCCGGAACCGCCCGCCACCGGCCCCTCGAACCTCTCCAGTCCTCCGGAAAACCACGGGAACTCCCCCTCCGAGGTCAGGGAGAAATCCGGCACAAGCCGCGAATCTCTGCACAGTCCTGGGAAAACCCGGACGGCCCGCTCAGGGAAGTCCGGTCACCAGCGCTCAGGAAAGCCCGATGTAGGCAGCGAGCACCGCCGCGAGCGCCTCCTGCTCGCCCGGCAGCCCACGGCCCCGCCTGGCCGCGGCCGCGGCCAGTTCCCCGGCGAGACCGTCGTCGGCGAGCACCCTCGCGACCGCGTCGCGCATCGCGGCGATGTCCCCGTACGGCACCAGCAGCCCGGCCTCGCCCACCATCGCCGGGATGCCCCCCACCGCGGTGGCGATGACCGCCGTGCCCGCCCTCAGGGCCTCCTGCACGGTGAGCGGCTGTCCCTCCCAGCGGCTCGGCACCACCAGCGCCCTCGCCACCCCGAGCAGATCCCCCACGTCGGCCCGGTCGCCGAGCAGCCGTACCGGCAGGTTCTCCCGGTCGATCCGCCCCTGCAACTCCCCTCGCAGCGGCCCCTCCCCCGCCACCAGGAACACCGCCTCCGACGCCCGCTCCCCCGGGCCCCGGCCGCCCGCGGGTTCGGCGGACACCCGGCCCGGGACGGGTCCCGGGCCCCCGCGAGCCTCCCGCAGGGCCTTCACGACGTCGAGCAGGGTCTCCAGCCCCTTCTGCTGGGCGAGTCTCGCGACCGTCAGGAAGATCACCCGATCACCCGTGCCGAGCTCTCGCCGTACGTCGCCGGGCTCGCGCCCCGACGGGGGCAGCGAGGGCGCCGGAACGACGGCGGCCTCGACCCGCCCGGCGCCCAGGCGGGTCATCCGCTCCCCCAGGTCGGGGGAGACGACCAGGATCCGGTCGGCGCGGCGGGCCACGATCCGTTCCAGGAGACCGTAAACGGCACCGACGGCGCCGCCCGCGGTGGCGGCGTTGTGCAGGGTCACCACCAGGCCGGTCCCGGTCCCGGCCAGCGCGATCGCCGCCAGCGCCCCGGCCCGCAGCCCGTGGGCGTGCACCGCGTGCGCCCCGCGCAGCGCCCGGAGCGCCAGGATCGCCCGCAGGTCCCCGATCGGGCGGGGCCGGTCGGAGATCGGCACGGGCGTGAAGCGCGCGCCGAGGGCCGCGAAGCCGAAGGCCCGCTCCGTGCTCGGCGGACCCGCCACGACCACCCGGTGGCCTCCGCGCACCAGCCCCCCGGCCAGCATGGCGACGTGCCGGCCGACCCCTCCCGCGCTCGTCCCCAGCACGAGTGCCACGCGCCTGCCCTGGTCAGCCATCGGAACGGCTCCCCTGCCTCTCATCCCTCACGGCCCCCGGCGGAGCTCTCATCCCTCACAGCCCCCCGGCGGAGCCTCGCCGGCAGCGCCCGGGCGTCCTTCCCGTCGATCACCACCGCCACGGCCGCGAACGCGGCCGTCCCGGCCACGCCTGCGGCCAGCCCGGCCACCACGGACATCCACTTCGACACCGCGCCGAAGGCCTCGACCAGGAACAGCCCCGCCCCCCAGGCCGCGGCGCCCCCGGCCAGGGTCGCCAGCAGGGTGCGCGGCGTCCCCGCCAGCGCGGCCGCCCCCCTGCTACGGAGCACCGCGACGGCCAGGAGCAATCCGCCGACGGTCATGCCGACGGTGCTGCCCAGTGCCAGCTGCCCGACCACGTCGGGCCGGTCCCCCGCGGCGTGGGCGAGCACGATCTGGGCCAGCAGCGCCACGGCCCAGCCGGTCACCGAGGCGACGGCCGCCGACCGGCCCCGCCCGCAGGCGTACAGGATGCGGGCGAGGTGCAGCATGAGCGCGTACCCGACCAGGCCCGGCGCGAACAGCGCGACGGCCCTCGCCATCTCGGCGGGCTCGCCGCCCGGGGTGTCCTCCAGGAACACCCTCGACACCGGTACGGCCACCGCCGCCATCACCCCGGCCGCGAGCCCCGTCATCAGGAGCACCGCCCGGGTGGTGGAGGCGGTCAGGGCGTCGAAGCCCGGCGTGTCCCCCTCGGCCGCCCGGGTGGACAGCACCGGGAACGAGCTGGTGGCGATCGGCATCACGAGCACCGCGTACGGCAGCTGGTACAGCGCCCAGGCGTAGGTGTAGACGGCGACCGCGCCCTCGCCGCCCAGGCCGTTGGCCAGGCGGATGACGACGATCAGCGCGACCTGCTGGGCGACCAGCACGGCGAGACCCGCGGTGGCGAGCCTCCGCGCCTTGATCGCGACGCCCGGCGGGAACGACAGCGTGGGCCGCAGCCGCAACCGCAGCCGGGACACCGGGCCGACGACGGTGAGCACCATCGCGGCGGCGGCGACGGTCGCGCCGAGGGAGAGCGACAGCTGCCCGGCGCCGCTGAGCTGCGACAGGTCTTCGGCGGCCTCCTCGTTGACCGCCTCGAACAGCAGGTTGGAGGTGACGATGAGCAGGCTGGAGACCAGCGGCGCCAGGGCCGGGCCCATGAACCGCCGGTGGGCCTGGAGCACCCCGTACAGCACCACGGCCAGCCCGAAGAAGATCATCCGAGGAGCGAAGACGACGAGCATGCCGGTGCCGGCCTCGACGACGCCGGCCGGTTCGCATCCGTGCGGATCGCCCATGAGCAGCGCGACGATCGGCCCGGCGAACGCGACGATGAGCAGCGTCAGCGGCACCAGGACGAGCATCGCCCAGGTGAGCAGCGCCGAGGTGGTCCGGCTCACCTCGGCCCTGGCCTCGGGGTCGTCGTCGGACCTCGCGGCCGCCGAGGCCAGCACCGGCACCACCATCCCGGCCAGCACGCCACCCGCGACCAGCTCGAAGACGATGTTGGGCACGTAGTTGGCGGTGTTGTAGGCGGTGCCCAGGCAGCTGTTGCCGACGCTCTGCGACTGGACGAGATACCGGCCGAACCCGACGAGCCGGGCCAGGACGGTCACGACTCCGATGAGGAGTGCCGCTCCCGCGACCCCCCGCGCGATCCTCGTGCTCATCGGGGGGTGGGTGCCTGCTCCACAGGGCGACGGCCGAGCATGTCGACGCGGTGCAGGAGGGAGTTGCCCGCGATCACCTTGGTGAAGCTGATCCTCTCCGAGGCCGCGGTCAGCGCGACCACGGTGCCGAGCACGGCGAGCCGTCCGGGACGGCCCAGGGTGACGGCGGCGGCCAGGCCGAGGAGCGCGCCCAGCGCGTTGGCCCCCGCGTCGCCGAGCATCGCCCGCTCGCCGAGGTCCTCGGGCAGCAGCGCGGCGGCGGCCCCCATGGGGAGCGCGGCCAGGGTGGCCGGGACCGGGTCGTTCTTGAGCAGTCCCGCGGCGAGCAGGGGCGCCCCTGCGAGCAGGCCCACCTTCACAGCACGCCCTGGCCGCAGGTCGAAGAGGTTGGCCAGATTGGCGCTCCCGGCGATCAGCCCGCCGTTGACGACGACATCAAAAAAGGCGCGGGGGACATCAAAAGAAGCGCGGGGGACGTCGAAGCGGTCGCGGGAGATGACGGCGGCGGCGGCCAGGCCGGTCGCGCCGATGCCGAGGATCTTCACGGCCCCGCTGGTGACCTCGCCCTTGGCCAGGGCGCTCAGATGCCCCTTGAACCCCTTGGACGAGGTCGCGCCGTACAGGTCGTCGTAGGCTCCGAGGCCACCGCCGCCCGCCACCGCCAGCAGCGCCGCCACCCGGACCCCACCGGGCAGCCCGGGAATCACGGCCGCGGCGGCCCCGGCGCCGGCCACGAACGCCGGGCCCTCCAGCAGGGTGATCGGCTCGCCCCGGTGGTTCGTCCGGGTCCAGGTCTCCGCGTCGCCTACCGGCGGCCTGCGGGTGAAGGCGGCGTACGCGGCACGCGCGGCGACCGCGCCGAGGAACGCGCCGGCGAGGGCACCCGCGAGGGCGCGGGGGAAAGCGCGACGAGCCATCGGGTCATCCTCCGGAGGTGGCCGTGGCGGCCGTGGGGGCGGCCGTGGGGGTCGGCGTCGCACTGGGCTCGATGCCGGAGACGCCGGGGCCGATGCCGTACTGGCCGGCCAGCCCGGTGAGTTGCTCTCGGAGAGCGTAGACCACCACGACCCGTCCCGCGGGCATATCGGCGGTGTCGACGCTGGAGACCTTCTCGGTGAGAGCCGCGTCCTCGCGGAGCGCGGCGATGACCCCGCCGGTCGCGACCGAGGTCTGCGTACCGGCCAGCACGGTGCCCTGGCCCGCGTCGTCCAGGCCGACCGCCAGCGTCACGAGCGCGCTCGCCTGCTCGCCCGCGGTCTCCCCGGTGTACGCCTCCGCCGGGGCGATCACCAGGGCCACCTCGGCGCGCTTGGCGGGTTCGCCGGTGACGGTGAGCAGTCCGCCGCGCTGGAAGGCGTCGAGGATGCCGGCCCCGGCCGGGTGCTCCTTGCCCACCTGGCTGGAGTCACTGGTCAGGATCGCGCCGGCGAGCACCTCGGCCGCCTTGTCGTACGCCGTGTCCTCGACGGAGAAGACGGTCTCGGGGGCCTTGGCGCCGACGGCCAGCTTGTCGAGGAAGCCCGCCTGGGCGGGATCGGTGTACCGCTCGGCGAGGGTGATCCGGCCGGTCACGGTCGCCCCCGCCTCCTCGATCACCTGCTGCGCCGCCTCACGCACGCTCGCCGTGCTGCCCGGGGCCTCGACGATCACGACGCTCTCGCCGGCGAGAGCGTCCTGGACCAGCCGGGGGGTGTCGGCGGCCACGAACGCGTCGTTGGCGGCCTCACGCTTCTGCAGGGCCTCGACCTGGTCGCGGAGCTCGTTGTTGCCCTCGCGGAACTGGTTGACGGCCAGCTCGCTCGCCTTGATGACGGGGTCTTCGAGCAGGGTGGTGCCCAGCACGATGCCCACCGACAGCGCGAGGAAGATCGCGACGATGGAGACGAGGTGATAGCGGAAATCGATCACGAGAAGAGTCCGACCAGCCAGAAGATGAAGCCGCTCCAGACGTCGCGCATGCTGTCCAGCCAGATCTTGCCCACCGGGGAGACGACGATCGCCACCCCCATGGTGATCAGCGTGGTGGCGACGAGCAGGAGCAGGGACGGTGTGGAGATCCGGCTGCGGTAGAGCCGGCTGACGCCTTTCGCGTCGATGAGCTTGCTGCCCACCCGCAGGCGGGTGAGGAAGGTGCTGGCCATGCCTGAGCGGCCCTTGTCGAGGAACTCCACCAGGGTCGCGTGGGTGCCGACGGCGACGATGAGATCGGCGCCCTTGTCGTCGGCGAGCAGCATCGCGATGTCCTCGCTGGTGCCGATCGCCGGGAAGAGCACCGCGGTGCGGCCCAGCTGCTGGACCCGCTCCAGCCCCGGCGCCCGGCCGTCGCGGTAGGCGTGCACGACCAGCTCGGCGCCGGTGGTGAGCGCCTTGGTGGAGACCGAGTCGAAGTCTCCGACGATGATGTCGGGCAGGTATCCGGCCTCCAGCAGCGCGTCCGCGCCCCCGTCCACCCCGATCATGACCGGACGGTACTCGCGGATGTAGGGACGGAGGGCGGCGATGTCCTCCTTGTAGTGGTAACCGCGCACCACGATGAGGACGTGCCTGCCCTCCATGACGGTCCGGACGTCGGGAACGCCGATCCCGTCGATGAGGAGGTCGCGCTCGCGGCGGACGTACTCCATGGTGTTGGCCGCGAACGCCTCGATCTGCACCGTCAGCCCGGCCCGCGCCTCGCTCATCGCGGCCTCGACGGACTCGGCCGTCTGCACGTCGCCCTTGCCGACCACCTCGTCGTCGAGGTGAACGACGCCCTCGTGCAGCCTGACCAGGTCGCCGTCCTTGATCCGCTCGAACAGCTCGGGGGTGGCGTTGTCGACGAACGGCACCCCGGCGTCGACGATGATCTGCGGGCCCAGATTGGGATAGCGGCCGCTGATGCCGGAGGCGACGTTGACGACACCTGCCGCGCCGCACGCGACAAGCGCCTCCGCGCTCACCCGGTCAACGTCAACGTGATCGATAATCGCGATTTCCCCGGCCCTGAGGCGCTTGGTCAGCCTCTTGGTCCGCCGATCGATTCTCGCCACTGCCGTCACCCCGGGAAGGTCAGTGACCTTCCTGCGGCGGAGGTACCCGGTGAGCCCGTTTTTCAGCCCGTCAATCGGCACCTTCATCACGACCATCCTGCCAGAGGGAACGACCGGGAGAGCCAAACAGCCGGCAGCGTGTCAGATCCGTCACCCGAAATCCCTGGCACCTACTCCCCCGGACCATACGAATTACTCCTTCAACCCGTCACGCGCTCCATTACCCCTTTATCCGGCCTATTCGGCCCGTTTCAACTGTCCGGTCACGCCTTGTCGGCGGCGGCGATCGACAGCAGTTCCTCGGCGTGCGCGCGGCCCAGCTCGGAGTCCTCGAGCCCGGCGAGCATGCGGGAGAGCTCGCGCGCCCGGCCGTCCTTGTCGAGGGCGATCACGCCGCTGCGCACCACGCTCCCGTCATCGGCCTTCTCCACGACGAGATGCTGGTCGGCGAAGGCCGCGACCTGCGGGAGATGGGTGACGACGATCACCTGGGAGGTGCGGGCCAGCCGCGCCAGCCTGCGGCCGATCTCCACCGCTGCCTTGCCGCCCACGCCCGCGTCGACCTCGTCGAAGACGAACGTCGGGACCGGGTCGGCACCGGCGAACACCACCTCGATGGCGAGCATCACCCGGCTCAGCTCGCCTCCGGAGGCGCCCTTGTTCAGCGGCAGGAGCGGCGAGGCCGGGTGCGGCGCCATGCGCAGCTCGACCTCGTCGACGCCCTGCGGGCCGAACTCGGGGGCGGCGGCGATGGTGACCACCACCCTGGCGTGCGGCATGGCCAGCGCGGTGAGCTCCTCGGTCACGGCCCGCCCAAACCGCTCCGCGGCCGCCGTCCTGATCCGGGTCAGCTCGGCGGCCAGCTCGGTGAGGCGCTCGGTGAGCTCCTCGTGCTCGCGGGTGAGCTCGCCGATGCGATCGTCGTCGCCGTCGAGCTCCGCCACCCGGGCGGCGGCCCGCGCCGCCCAGGCGAGCACCTCCGCGGTGTCCTGGCCGTACCTGCGGATGACGTGGATGAGCACGGCCCGCCGCTCCTGCACGACCGCGAGCCGGCCCGGGTCGGCGTCGACCGACTCGAAGTACGCGGCCAGCTCGGTGGCGACGTCGGAGATCAGATAGCCCGCCTCCGCGAGCCGGTCGGCGATCCCGGCGAGCGCGGGGTCGAAGTCGCGCACCGCCTCGACGGCCGCGCGGGCCTCGCCGACCAGCGCGATGGCGTCCGGCATGGCCTGCTCGCCGGACAGCGGGTCACCGAGCAGCGCCCGGTGCGCCGCCTCCGCGGCGCCCCTGAGGGAGTCGGCGTGGGAGAGCCGCTCCTCCTCCTCGCGCAGCTCGATCTCCTCGCCGGGCTTGGGGTCGGCCTTCTCGATCTCGCCGAGCCCGAACCTGAGCTGGTCGGCCTCCTGGGCGCGTTCCCTGGCCCTGGTGGTCAGCTCCTCCAGCTGCTCCGCGATCTTCCTGTGCCGTTTGTAGGCCTGCTCGTAGGCGCGCAGCGGCTTGACCAGTTCCTCGCCGGCGTAGCGGTCGAGGGCGGCCCGCTGGCGGCCCGGCTGCAGCAGCCGCTGCTGGTCCATCTGGCCGTGCACGGCCACCAGGTCCTCGGCCAGGTAGGTGAGGGTGCCGACGGGAACGGTGCGCCCGCCCAGCCAGGCGCGGCTGCGCCCCTCGACGGAGACCGTCCGCGAGATGATCAGCTCGCCGTCCTCGACCACGCCGCCCACGTCCTGCACCTGCTGGGCGACCCGTCCCGCCGGGTCGACGATCAGCGTGCCCTCGATGGTGGTCTTGCCGGAGCCGGGGCGGACCCGGGCGGGGTCGGCACGGCCGCCGAACAGCAGCCCCAGGCCGGTCACCACCATGGTCTTACCCGCGCCCGTCTCGCCCGTGACCACGGTGAATCCCGGCGCCAGCTCCAGGACGGCCTCGTCGATCACGCCGAGCCCCTGGATGCGGACCTCCTCGACTCTAGGTCGCACTGGTCCCTCCCGTCACATCGAATTCACCGAACATCAGTGCGGTGCGCGGGCACGATCCTACGCGCTTGAGGCGTCGCCCGCCCGGACGAACTAGGGCCTTACACGGCCACGCCACCCCTGCACGGGGAGATCGAACTTGGCGACCAGCCTGTCGGTGAACGGCGCCCCGGTGTCCTCCAGACCGTGCAGCCGCGCCAGCCGTACCGGCAGCGCGGCCCGCCTGAGCTCCACCCTCGCCCCGGCGGGCAGGTCGAACCTGCGTCGGCCGTCGCACCACAGCACCGCGCCCGCCGTCTCCGGCTGGATCTCCAGTGCCAGCTTCGAGCGGGGCGAGACCACCAGTGCGCGGGCGAACAGGGCGTGGGCGCTGATGGGCACCAGCAGCAAAGCCTCCACCTCGGGCCACACGACCGGGCCCCCGGCGGAGAAGGCGTACGCGGTCGAGCCGGTCGGCGTGGCGCAGATCACCCCGTCGCACCCCCAGCGCGACAGCGGGCGCCCGTCGATCTCGGCGACCACCTCGAGCATCCGCTCGCTCTTCTCGACGGTGGCCTCGTTCAGCGCCCAGCTGTCGGCCAGCAGCTTGCCGTTGAGGCGGGCGGTGACCTCGATGGTCATCCGCTCCTCGACGTCGTAACGGCCGTCCACCACGCTGTCGACCGCGTCCGCCAGGTCCTCCACCTCCGCCTCGGCCAGGAAGCCCACGTGGCCGAGGTTGACCCCCAGCAGCGGCACTCCCGCCGGGCGGGCGAGCTCGGCGGCCCTCAGGAGGCTGCCGTCCCCGCCGAGCACGATCATCATCTCGGCGGCGTCGACCGCCGCCGAACCGGCGGGCACCACGTCGGCCCCCGCGCAGGCGATCTCGTCGGCCTCGGCACTGAGAACGCGCACGTTCAGCCCGGCGTCCACGAACCGCTGGATCACCATCCGGGCGCTGTCGACGGCCGCCGCCCGCCCGGTGTGCGCGGTGACCAGCACGGTGCGCTTGGCAGTCATCGATTCTCCTTGAACGTGGAGACCCTCGCCCCGAGGTGGGACCCGAGGTGGGAGAGGAGACGCGGCGCGGCGCCGCGCGTTTCGGTACCGTGCCCGGCGATGACCGGGCCGGTACGAGTGTGCCCGGCGGTGTCCCCGCCGGACCTGCGAAGAGGTGAAACGCCTGTGGAGCTGGAGTAGGACCTCAAGGAATTTCTCCTGGCGGGCGACCGGCGGTGAATCGGGAACTCTCATGGATGATCGCGGGAATCCCCTCCGTCCGGACGGTGCGTTCCGGGGAGGGGACTCCGGGGACGGTGAGGAGGATGTCAAGTCTCCACTCTCCCGGGTCGCCAGGCACCGAGGGCGCCCGGGTAGCCGGAAGTTCGGGAGGCCCGGAAGCCTGGGAGGCGGAGCCCGGGAGCCTGGGAGGCGGAGCCCGGGAGCCTGGGAGGCGGAGCCCGGGAGCCTGGGAGGCGGAGCCCGGGAGGCAGAGCCTCGGAGCCCGGGGCCGAGAAGGACCTACCGGGGGCCTTCGGCCACCGCCCGCTCGATCTCCGCGTCAAGGTCGGGGACCGGCGGAGCGCCCTCTCCCTTGCCCAGCCAGATGACGTACTCGACGTTGCCGGACGGACCCGGCAGCGGGCTCGCGGTGACCCCCCGCACGCTCAGGCCGAGGGTTCGCGCGGCTTCGGCCACATCCCGTACGGCCCCTGCGCGAAGTTCCGGGTCGCGGACGACCCCGCCCGCGCCGACCCGCTCCCTGCCGACCTCGAACTGGGGTTTGACCAGCATCGCGAAATCGGCCCGCCCGGCGGCGCACAGGGCCAGGGCGGGCAACACCAGACGCAGGGAGATGAAAGAGAGATCGCCGACGATCAGCGTGGGAGCCTCGCCGACCATGTCGGGTTTCAGGTCCCTGACGTTGACCCGCTCCATGACCGTGACCCTGTCGTCGGTCCGCAGCGACCAGGCGAGCTGGCCGTACCCGACGTCGACGGCCAGCACGTGGGCCGCTCCGGCGCGCAGCAGCACGTCGGTGAAGCCTCCGGTCGAGGCACCCGCGTCCAGGCAACGACGTCCTTCCACAGTGAGGCCCAGGGGTCCGAAGGCCTCCAGCGCGCCGAGGAGCTTGTGCGCGCCCCGCGAGACGTAGTCGGGTCCCTCCGCCGCCTCCGCGACCACGATCGCCGAGGCCGTGTCGACCTGGGTCGCGGGCTTGGCGGCGACCTGGCCGCCGACGCTGACCCGGCCGGCCTCGATGAGCTGGGCCGCCTGTTCCCGGGACCGCGCCAGTTTCCGGCGGACGAGCTCGCTGTCGAGACGTGTCCGCCGGCTCACGGGCGCCGGTCCAGGGTGCCGTCCGCCTGGGCCGTCTCCGGCCCGGAGACACCGTACGCCGAGGCCGGCCCCTGTCCTGAAAGGCCGTCCGCTCCCGGAAGGCCGTCCGCTCCCGAAACAGCATCCGCTCCCGAAACAGCGTCCGCCAGGACCGGCCCCCGCCCCGAGACACCGTAGGCCGGGGTGATCACCCGCCCCGGGATGTCGCCGGCCGCGACGAGCTCCCGCCCTGAGACGTCGTTCACCGCGGCGAGCGCCTGCTCCAGTCCGGTGAACACCTCCTCGAAGACGTCCGCGTGCGCCGAGACGGGCAGGGCGCCGAGACGGGTGAGCCCGCCCAGCGCGGCCTCCACCCGCTCGTCGCCCGTCTCGCCCGTCTCTTCCAGCAGGTCCGTCATGCGCCCCCTCCGGCACCGCTCCTGGCCGCCTCGGCCCTCGTGGCCGTCTCCGCGGCCCTTCCTCCGTACGAACACGGCCGCCGCCGCACGAGCACGATGCTCTCCGGCCTCGCGCCCGTGGATTCCCCGACCGTATCGGAACCCGCGTTCCTCGTCGCCTCGGCGGGCTTTCCCCCTTCTCCGGTTCTCCGGCTTTGCCGCGCTCGCGGCCTCCCCACCTCCGTACCCGGGTTCCCCACGCCACCCGGGGGCACCCGGACGCCGCCGCCCCGCCTGCTCGGGCCGGTCCCGCACAGAGCGATCCGACGCCGGCCCGTCCAGCGTGGGCCGGCAGGGAAGGGGTTCTCCAAAAATGGGTAAACCGTGAACTATCACGGGGGGCTCGCTCGTTGTCATCCCATTAAGGTCGGCGACCGCCAACGCATACCCGCGTGACGTTCGACGCCATGGCAGAAGCCTCTTTCTCCGGCACCCCCGCGCCGGATTGCATGCCGTACCCATGTGGAACGCTACCGTCCGTACCTGAAAAGAATTCGGATCGGTCAGGAAGAGAAGGGAGCGCCACGCGATGGCGACCGTCGACGAGTGCCGGGTGGCACTGCGCAAACTCGGCGAGCAGTTCGACGAGGTTGACCAGGAAAGCCGCGCCAAGCACGTGGTCGAGCGCAGCATCAGCTGCCATGTCAAGGATCTCGACGTCACCTTCTACGGCCGCATCCACCATGGTGGCCTCGGCCCCTTCGAAGATCTGTCCGCGAACGACGGCAGGCAGGCCGACGTGAAACTGACCATCGGCAGCGACGATCTCATCTCCCTGGTCAACGGGGAACTCGACATGGGACGGGCCGTCTTCAGCGGGAGGGTCAAGGTCGACGCCAGCTTCAGCGACCTTCTTCGCCTGCGCAAGCTTCTTTGAGGAGCCCGCCCTCGGGCGGGATCACGCGGGAGGCTCAGGCGGAATCACGCGGGACCACGCGGGAGGCTCAGGCGAGATCATGCGGGACCACGCGAGAGATTCAGGCGAGATCACGCGGGACCACGCGGGAGATTCAGGCGAGATCACGCGGGAGGAGCGTCGCCGACGCCGACGGCGGCCGATCCGGCTACGGTCTCCCGGTCATCGAGGCGACGTCGCCCGGGATCCACGCGGATCCCGGGCAAGATCCACGTGGATCCACACGGGAGTGGTCAGAGGGCGCGGGCGGTCGTCCCGGCCGGAGCGCGGGGTGGGCTGCGCGGGTCAGTGCGGAGTTGGTGAAGCGACCGTCTCAGCCGGAGTGCGAGGTGGGCGACGAGAACACGAAGTCGAGTGCCGCCTTCACCGCGTCCTCGTCCGCCCGGTCCTCGCCCGCCGCCTCCCAGGTCGCGGCGGATGCGGCGCGGAGCCCGTCGAGCGGCTCACCTCCGCCCTCGATGGTGAGCGCACCCCCCTCCCAGCGGGCCGTCCACCCCTCGCAGGTCCACCCGTTCCCGGTCCGCCGCACCTCGGGGTAGGACCGGTGCAGGCCTGACAGATCCCCGGCGATGTAGGTGGGCCGGTGCCGTGGAACGGCGGTCAGCACGTCGAGCGGGCTCGCCACCCCGGTCAGGACCAACAGGCTGTCCACCCCGGCGTTGTTCGCCCCCTCGATGTCGGTGTCGAGCCGGTCACCGACCACCAGAGGCCGCCGCGATCCGGTACGGAGCATCGACTCGCGGTGCAGCGGCGGCTCGGGCTTTCCCGCGACGATCGGCTCCACCCCGGTCGCCGTGGCGATGACCCTGATCATCGCGCCGTTGCCGGGAAGCTCGCCCCTGCCGGTCGGCATGGTCGAGTCGGCGTTGGCGGCGACGAAGAGGGCTCCCTCCCTCACCGCGAGTGTTCCCTCGGCCAGCAGGCCGTAGGACAGGTCGGGAGCGATGCCCTGGACGACCGCGGCCGGCGCGTCCAGGGCGGTGCTGACCGGACGCAGTCCGTGGGCGCGCAGGGCGGAGCGCAGGCCCATCCCGCCGACCACCAGCACCGCGGCGCCCGGTTCGACCCGCTCGGCCACGAGCCGCGCGGCGGCCTGGGCGGAGGTCACGACATCCTCGGCGGCCGCCGGAGCGCCCAGTGCACGCAGGTGCTGGGCGATGGCGGCGGGGGTGCGTGAGGCGTTGTTGGTGACGTAGGCGAGACGCACACCACGCTCCGCCGCCCGGCTCAGCGCCTCGGGAGCCGCCGGTACGGCATCGCGCCCGAGATACACCACCCCGTCGAGGTCAAGGAGAAGAGTGTCGTACGGGTCGATCAGCGTATTCGTGTCCACTGGCCCATTTCATCACCCGCGTTCCACCACCCGCACGGGTCCATGGGACGGAGCGGTCTGAATCACATCCGGCGAACCCCTCCAGATCACATCAGGCGAGCACCCGTGGGCCGCGCCGGCAGACCGGTATGGATTCACACGCGACGGACACCTGCGGCCACCTTGGCACTCTCGCATGGACCGCATGGACCGCATGGACCACATGGACCACATGGACCACATACGGCGAACACCCGCGACCACACCGGCGAGCCCGCGCAGATCACGCGATGTCCATCCTCATTTCACGGCGCTACGCCTGCTGCCTGGGAAAACTCGTACACCACCTCTGCGGAGGCAGCCACGGATCACATCCCGCGCACGCGGGATCGCGGCGGTGCACTCGCATGGATCTCACATCCTGCGGGCGCGCAGCGTGGCACGAACGCTTTTCAGCGCGGAAACGTAGTGCCGCAGGTCGGGTCGCATCGCGACGGCGATGGCCAGGGGCTCCTGAGCCCCCTCCATGTCCCCGGTACGCCAAAGCGCGAGTCCGAGCCCGAAATACGCATAGTCCTCAGCCGGATTGGCATCGATGATCAAGCGAAAACTGTCGACGGCGTCGGCGTACTGCCGGGAGTTGAACTGCGCTCTGGCGAGAGCCTCCCGGATGCTCCGTGACTCCGGCTCCGCGTCGGCCGCCCGTTCCAGCAGCGCGGCCGCCGCCGCCGGACTGCCCTCGGCCAGCAGCCTCATCCCTCGTTGAAACCATTCGTAGACGTCCCCGACCGGAGCGCCCGTCTCGGGGTTGGGGGAATCAGACGGACCGCCACGTCCTTGGACCATTGTGTGAGGCCTCCTTCATCGACAGACGACAGATCTGGCCGATTCCCTGACGGACCGGGCACCACGGACTTGAAGCGGCCCCCAGCCGTTTCAGGCCTTTATGGCAGCATGCCCTCTATGGCGAATCCTGAACTGCCGATACCCGGCGGGCTGGTGCTACGCCCGTTTCGTGGCGTACGGTTCACGGTCGACGATCTGGCCGGGGTCACCTCACCGCCTTACGACCTCATTGACGAGGCCGGCGTGCGAAAGCTGCTCGACACCCATCCCAACAACGTGGTGCGTTTGATCCTTCCCGGCACCGACCAGCACAGATACGCCGAGGCGCGAGAGACGCTTCACCAATGGCTGGCCTCCGGGGTGCTGGCCGCCGACGAGACGCCCGCGGTCTACGTCTATGAGCAGTCGGGTCCCGGGGTCCTGCAGCGCGGAATCATCGGCGACGTGGGCCTGGCCGGTCCGGAACTGCACATCGTCCTGCCCCACGAGGACGTGATGCCCGGGCCTGTCGCCGACCGGCTGGCGCTGATGAGCACCACTGAGGCCAACTTCGAGCCCATCTTCCTGCTCTACGACGGCGCGGGCGGCGCCACCACCCGCCTCGTCGACCGTATCGCCGCGTCCCGGCCCCCGCTGGCGGAGGCGAAGACCGAAGACGAGGTCAGGCACCGGATATGGGCCGTCACCGACAGTGAGGAACTCGCCTCCATCGACGCCGACCTTCGCCCCCACCAGGCCCTCATCGCCGACGGGCACCATCGTTACGCCACCTACCTCGCGCTCCAGCGGGAACACCGTGCCGTCACCACACGTGGTGCGGCCGTCACTCCCGATACGGCCGACACGGCGGGGACCGCGGGGACGGCCGTGGGGCGGGCGGAGACCGTGAAATCGGTGACGCCGGCGAGTCCCGTGGAGCCTGAACCATGGGACTTCGGTCTCGCGCTCCTGGTGGACTCCAGCGCCTACCCGCCGGATCTGAAGGCCATCCACCGGGTCATTCCCGAACTGCCGCTTGAAGAGGCGCTGGCCAAGGCCAAGGGTTCGTGGCGGGTACAGGAGTACGCGGACCTGGCCGAAGGCCTGGCCGCGTTGGACGAGACCAGCGGACCGGCCTATCTGCTGTCCTCCGGCGGGCTCACCCACCTTCTCACCGACCCTGACCCCACTCAGCTGGAACACGCCATGCCGTCCGAGCGCTCGGCCGGGTGGCGAGCGCTGAACACCTCCATCCTCGCGGAGTTTCTCCTGCCGAAGGTTTGGGGGATGCGGGACGACGAGCTGTCGGTGCGCATCGTCCACCACGACCCGGAGGCCGCCGTACGGCTCGCCCAGGCCTCCGGGGGGACCGCGGTGCTGTTGCGCCCGCTCGCCGTCGACGATGTGCTCGCGGTCGCGGCCCAGGGAGAGCGGGTGCCCCGCAAATCCACTTCCTTCGGCCCTAAGCCCAGGACCGGCCTGGTCCTGCGCCTGCTCACCCCGGCTGGGACATCGTCCACGAACAACCCGCCCTTCGAGAATCCCGGCTCCTGAGTGAGAGTTCGAGGAGACCGAATCTGAGAGGAAGCCAGGTCTCTGGGAGACTCCGCGATCCCGGGGTGCTGGACACGTGAAGGGCGCTGGACACGCGAAGGGAAGGACACCGCTCACCTTCCCGGTCCGGAGACCGCGCCTGCGCGCGTCACCGGGTGAGGTATCTGCGAACGACCAGAAATCGACGCCTTCACGGCTCGTGGAACCGGTTCCGGTTCTCGCACATCTTCCGGAGCGAGGTCCGGTCGGGCCAAGGTGAGGTGGTCAGGCTCGGCCGAGGCGAGATCCCGCCCGACCGAGGTGAGATCCGGACCGATCGGAGCCGAACCCCGCCCGACCGGAACAAGCCCCGGCCCGATCGGGACCGAATCCAGCCCGATGAGATCCGGTCCCGCCGGGGAGGAACCCACTCCTCCGACCGAGGTGACACCTGGTCCGCTCGGAGCAAGGCTCGGCCCGGATGAGGTGAGGTCAGGCTTGACCGGGATGAGCCGCGGCTCCGCGAGCTGCCCGGTATCCACCTGCTCCACGTGCATCAGTGAGCACACCGAACGAGGCGGGGCGGGCGCCGGAACCCCCTCCTCGCCGGTCAGGACCATGGTGACCTTGCGCTCGATACGTCTCACCGAACGCACCTCGACCTCGTACCCGAACGATTTGGCCCCCTCGCTTCCCCACCAGCGGCGGCGCAGCGAACCCGTCACCTCGACGATGTCATCGGGCAGCCAACCGGCCACGGCCTCGATCACCTCGAGCTCGAACGACGCGCACGGAATGGTGTCGACCCGGCCACCACGCCCGCGGTGCTGCCGCCGGACGATCAGGCGCCAGGTGCCGAGCCTGCTCCCGCTCTGCAACGACCTGATGTGGGCCGCCTCAGGTAGGCGGCCCACGAGAATGACCTCGTTACGATCCATGCGATCCTCCTCGATCCTGCCGGTCGAGAAGGACTCTCTACGATGTTGAGCCGCACCGAAGTGGCCGAATACTGTTCTGTGGACGCCGGTTCCAGTTATGAGGTGGCCTGTGGAAAACATCACCGCCCTCGGTGGGGACGTCTATGAGATCGACACGAGGATGGCCGGATACTCGAGCATCACGGCCGGATACCTGATCCTCGGAGACCGTCCCTGCCTGGTGGAGACCGGCACCTCCACCTCCGCTCCCGTGGTGCGCGACGCCCTGACCTCGTTGGGCGTCGGCCCAGGGGATCTCGCCACGGTCGTTGTCACGCACATCCACCTGGACCACGCGGGCGGGGTCGGCGACATCGCCGGTTTCTACCCGGATGCGGAGATCGTGGTTCACGAGAAGGGTGCCCGGCATCTCGCCGATCCCTCCAGGCTGATGGCCAGCGCGCGGATGGTCTGGGGCGACAAACTGGACACCTTGTTCGGCGAGCTCTCCCCCACGGAAGCCTCGCGGATCCGCGCCCTCGGCGACACCGACACGATCGACCTCGGCAACGGACGCACTCTGAACAGCCATTACTCACCGGGCCACGCCAAACACCATGTGGGACTCATCGACTCCGGCACCGGAGACCTCTACGTCGGCGACGCGGCCGGGGTCTACCTTCCGGAGACGGGCGACCTGCGCCCCGCCACGCCCCCGCCGGACTTCGACCTGCGTACCGCGCTGGACTCGATCGCCCTGTTCAAGGCACTGGGCCCGCAGCGGCTGCTCTTCAGCCACTACGGACCGGTCGCGGATGTGGAGGAGATCCTGGGACGCTCCGCCGAGGAGCTTCGTGTCTGGGTCGATCTGACCCGTCAGGCCCACACGGAGGGCATGGATCTGGATCACGCTGTCGCCATGGTCAGGGATCGCACCCGCGACCGCTACGCGGCCCTGAAAACGGACGAGGCGACCGCGGAGCAGTTCGAACTGCTGAGCGGCGCCCCGTCCAACGTGGCCGGCATCCTGCACTGGCTGAACCGGGTCCAGCCGTAGGAGGTGCCCTGTGAAGTCCAGGATCATCCTGGAGGCGCCCTTCGCATTCCGGGTGCACAGCTCGCCCACCCGGAACGCGGTGAAGGCCCCTGGGAACTACTTCTTCTCGGACTTGCCCTGGCGATCCCGGCCCTGCTCGCCGCCATCCTGATTTTCGTCCAGGTCGTCGTCTCCGTCGGAGTCGACATCGGGGGCGTCACTGAGAATGTCGCCGAAGTCAGGCTCGATGAAGGCCGGGCCGACGGCGCGCTCCACCTTGCCGGGCTTCTCCTCGACCTTCCGCTCGGCATCGACCGTCTCGTTCCCGGAAGAGCCGATCTTGGAGGAGACGTTCTCGGATGAGTCCTCTTCGTCGGAAGAGCCGTTGTCAGGAGCATCGCCGGCGACGGGCCGGTTCGCGCTGAACTCATCGTCAAAGAGATCGTCTTCGTCTTCGATCTCCGCGTCCAGAGCCGCGACGTCGTCGATGTCGGCGTCGTCAACATGGACGACGTCGCCGACATCTCCGTCACCGGTGTCATCGGTGTCGATCTCGTCATCGCCCCGAGGGTGGAGGTCGTCGGCGATGACTTCCTCGTCCTCGTCGTCGTCCTCTTCCAGATCCTCGATGACAGCGCCCGTCAGCTCCGCGTAACGCTCGGCCGCGTCAGTCTCACCGTCCTCGTCGAAGGCCATCGCCCGGCCGAACCACTCGGTGGCGGGTCCTTCGTGACCGGCCACCGACAGCGCGTCGGCGTAGGCGAAGGCAAGACGGGCCGACCAGGGCTGGGGACGGGTGTCACGCAGCTCAGGAAGGCGCTGGAGGGTGATGACCGCGGCGTCGTTCTGGCCGAGATCCCTCCGGGCACCGGACTCCACGATGGCGAGTTCGATCTTGCCGACGCGGTCGAGCCGCTCGGCCTCCTTGGAGCGGACCAGATCAAGGGCACGCTCGGGACGGCCAAGGCCACGCTCGCAGTCCGCCATGATCGGCAGGAACGAGTCGGAACCCGTCATCCGGCGAGCCGCGCGCAGATCGCTGAGCGCCTCGGAGAAATGGCCGGCGCGGTAGGCCGCGATGCCGACGGCCTCGCGGATCACCCCGATCCTGGCCGCGAAGCGACGTGCGACCTTCGTGTGCTCGTACGCCCGCTCCGCGTCGTCCTCGCCGAGAGCCCTCTCGGCCGCCACCAGGTGGCGGGAGATCAGCTCCGCGAGGTCGAGGGGAAGGGAACGCAGTTCCTCGCGGATCTCCTTGTCGAGCTCCTCCGCGGTGATGTCCGGGGCGAGCTCCGGCAGTTCCTCACGCTGGCCGCTGGGAGCCTCGTCACGGCCACCGGACCGGTCATCCCGGCCGTAGCGGGTACGGGACCCCTCACCGTCGCGGTCGCGGTTCCCGAAGGGGCGCCCTCCGCCGGGACGGTCGTCGCGGTTGAACGGCCTGCGCTCACCACGGTCGTCGCGGTTGAACGACGGACGGTCACCACCGCGATCGTCACGGTTGAAGCCGGGACGGTCGCCACGGTAGCCACCACCGGGACGGTCATCGCGGTTGAACGGCCTGCGCTCACCGTCCGGGCGCGAACCGTAACGGCTACGGGTCTGGTCGCGGTCACCGTACGAACGACGCTCACCACCGCGGTCATCACGGTTGAACGACGGACGATCACCGCGGTCATCGCGATTGAAGGGAGGACGACCCGAACCACGATCATCACGGTTGAACGACGGACGATCACCACCACGACTGTCACGGTTGAAACCGGGACGGTCGCCACGGTAGCCACCACCGGGACGGTCATCGCGATTGAACGGCGGACGCCCCCCACCGGGACGATCGTCACGGTTGAACGGCCTGCGCTCACCACGATCGTCGCGGTTGAACGGCGGACGGTCACCACCGCGATCGTCACGGTTGAACGACGGACGATCACCGCGGTAGCCACCACCGGGACGGTCATCACGATTGAACGGCGGACGCCCCCCACCGGGACGATCGTCACGGTTGAACGGCCTGCGCTCACCACTGTCAGGACGCGAACCGTACTGACCGCGCGACTGGTCGCGGTCACCGTACGAACGACGCTCACCACCGCGGTCATCACGGTTGAACGGCGGACGACCCGAACCACGATCATCACGATTGAACGGCGGACGATCACCACCGCGACTGTCACGGTTGAACGAAGGACGATCACCGCGATCACCGCGGTAGCCACCACCAGGACGGTCATCGCGATTGAACGGCGGACGCCCCCCACCGGGACGATCGTCACGGTTGAACGGCCTGCGCTCACCACTGTCAGGACGCGAACCGTACTGACCGCGCGACTGGTCGCGGTCACCGTACGAACGACGCTCACCACCGCGGTCATCACGGTTGAACGGCGGACGACCCGAACCACGATCATCACGATTGAACGCCGGACGATCACCACCACGACTGTCACGGTTGAACGAAGGACGATCACCGCGATACCCGCCGCCGGAGCGGTCGTCTCGGTTGAACGGCCTGCGCTCACCGCGGTCGTCACGGTTGGACGGGGGGCGGCCGGAACCACGGTCGTCACGGTTGTAGGACGGCCGGTCTCCACGGTCACGGGCTCCATAGGAACCACCGCGGGACTGGTCTCGGTCACCATAAGAACGCTGGCCCTCGCCACGCGGCCCTGAGGGCCTCTGCCCGCCACTCGGACGATCGTCCCGGTTGAACGCGGGACGCGGACGGTCGTCGCGGTTGAACGCAGGGCGGCCGGAACCACGGTCGTCACGGTTGTAAGACGGCCGGTCTCCACGATCACGAGAGCCGTAAGAACCACTCGGGCGCCCCTCTCGGCGCTCACCGTATCGGGGACCGTCACCCGGACGTCCCCTGTCACCACCTGCGCGATCGCTGCGGTGGCCTCCCTGGCCACCAGATCCGCGGTTTTCGCCCTCTTCGCGTCGGCCGGCGCCCTCAGGCCCGTTGTCACTGTTCACTTCTGGTCCATTCGTTGGCTCACTCTGCGAGCGCGTCCCGTCTCTTCGATCGGATGGGACGATTCGCTGTGCGGGCGGTCTCCGGCCGCGGGGTGCGCCCCGTTCGCTATCGCTGCCCCGCCCTATCGTGGTCTGGCGCGACGAAGGCCACCCGCAGGTGGGGTGGCCCGGCCTCTCCAGCCTAGCAAGCCCCTGAAAGTCCACACGCCCTTCCCTCTGCACCCATAAATGATCATGGCCACAGCGATGAAGCCTTTGTGCGTGGTTCTTGAGAGAACCAGACAGCCGTCTGACCCGAGGGTCTCGGCATTGCCATGAGGACCGAGACAGAGCCGAAGATGGCCCAGAGAACGCCTCCACATCGCGAAAAAGGGCTTCCACCTGTGGTGGAAGCCCTTCCCGGACATACCGGAAACCTCGAAACCAGGAAAGCCTGGCCTCCTGGAACTCCCTGGAAAACCAGGAACCCCCGAGAAGCCAACGCCTCGGGTGAGCCTCTTGGCAGCGCCTTGGGTGAGCCTCTTGGCAATCAAGGAACCTCGGAGAAAAGCGAGAGGCCTCGAGACTCTCTCCCGATGGGGTTTCCCGTTGGCAAGGCCCCTGACCGGGCCGCGCACCGTCCCCCGCACCGACCCATGAGCAGGGCCGGGAACCGGATCCGGGACGGGCCCCGACAGATCCGGAAAGGATCCCGGCAAACCCCGGAAAACAGGAGAAGCTCCCAGAAAACAGGTCCGGAATCCCCTAGGAAACGGGAGAAACCCCCAGGACACCAGGCTCGGGAAGTTTCCAGAAAAAGAAGTCGGAAAGCTCCCGGAAACGTCGGGAAGCTCCCGGAAACGAGGCCCGGAAAACACCGGGAAAAGGGGTCCGGGAACTCCCGGGAAAAGAAGTCCCAGAAACGGGTCTGGAAATGCCTGAGGGCCCCCACCCAACGGTGGAGGCCCTCAAAAGATTGTCCGGCGGTGACCTACTCTCCCACACCGTCCCCGGTGCAGTACCATCGGCGCTGAAGAGCTTAACTTCCGGGTTCGGAATGTAACCGGGTGTTTCCCCTTCGCCATAACCGCCGTAACCCTATGAAACACACAAACACTGTTTGTTGTCTCAGAATTGCCTAGTGGACGCGAGCATTATGCTTTGTGGTCAAGTCCTCGGCCTATTAGTACTGGTCAGCTCCACACATTACTGCGCTTCCACTTCCAGCCTATCAACCCGGTCGTCTCCCGGG